>JALYLJ010000046.1 GCA_030774295.1 Thermoproteota archaeon | reverse complement strand
AAAGAATTGCAAAAAGTGGAATATAGACTCCGTATTCTATTGATAACGTCACTATCGAATTTACTAGATTATTACTATCATTTTGGGCATAAAGCTGAGTAGATAAAGCACCTACAAAGAAAGCAACCGTACCGGACAAAATTATGTTCTTATTAAAGAGAATATAATTTCGGTATTTATCGTAAAATCGTCGTGTCTTTGTTCCAGATCCCACGCGCCCTTGTATCATCTCTAGAGTTTAATTACTGTTAGTGCCACATAAATAGTATATTTAGCAATTCGGTATGACGCGACAAAAAAGTGCAGTATAGTTTCAAATTAGTTTCTAATGGCAGCTAGAATTTTTATCCGTTTAAATTTTTCAATTCCTTTATTGTATGAATTTAATTTCGTCTATTTTGAGATAATGATTTTGCCTCTTGTAGTTATTGAAATCTGGACCAACCAAATAAAAATCATTAAACTCATCAAGAAACGATTGTCTAAGTTAAAGTTGAAGTAAAGTTGAGACGATGATAGTTTAAATGATAAGGGGGCTCTACAGAATAAGAGATCAAATAGTAGAAGAAAACATCATGAGTATAAATGCTGGATTTGTAATTCTTGCCTTTGGTGTGCTTCGTATTGTTGGGTGATGACAATTCTAGTTAAAAATGTCCAACGCATTATAGTAATAAAATGGATTTGATACCAATATTGGAAACAGAAGCATATAGGCTCAAGACTATGGAGGCGATATTTCCATGGGGAACTTGGCGTCTGCGAAAGTAACGTTAGTTTGAATCAAAACATAGACGGAAGAAAAATTGTTAGTTAGCAGATGCTTCCAGTATAACCTCTGATCTGGTTCTACTTAAGGTGTAACAATTGTTACAAACCATCTTATCGAACCAGTAACGTAGTTCATGTGTCTTCTTTTCACATAGTTGACAGCTCATACTAGTTTCCATGTGTTATAATATGTACCTTATAGTATAAAATCCCTCCCTAAATAATCTATATAGTTGACACGATTTAAAGTGTTAATGGAACGAATTGCTGCCTCAATGTAAGGAACGGCAACCAGTATTGGAAATTGGATCACAGTGATAATCAATTTTATAATACATTTTGTTGAAAGAAACATCAATTTATGAATTGGCAGGTTTGGTCCTGATAGCATCTAACACATGTTTCAATTCTGGATCATTCATAAGTTTGTTCATGAACCCTCTAACAATTTGCCTCACAGTCCTGTTCGACGTCCCTTCGCCGCGGTGTTGTTCCTTAACAACATAATCGAATACAAATGGGGATAGATATGTAGAGCAAAGGTCTGCTATCCAGTTCAAAAAAGTTTCCGGAGTTTTATCTCTTAACATCTGTTCTTTTCTCTCTTCGAATGATTTTCCAATTAATCTGACATTATAGAGGAAAATCTTCTTTCCTGTTTTTGAATCCGTGCCGCTAAACAGAATGGAGTCTCTTTGATCATAGATAAGCCCGAATGATGCGTCTGGAATCTTGATATGTCTGCTCTTAGTATAATTCAATAATTCATCCATTATTGCTTTGAGAAGGGTGTAAAATTGGGCAGCCTGTTTTTGCTTTTCAGATTCCTTTTCGTCTTTGCCCATTTATTATGGTCTGAAAGAAGGAGATTTATATGCTAACTGTGGATAATATCAGATACGCTGACATTGTAATTCGAAGATGTGCTAAATCCCTTAAAGTTAAGAAAGATGACAAACTAGGGAGCAGCGTTAACTCCAACAAGGGGTTTACATTTACAAACGTTCCGTTGTCAAAATTGAAAGAAGTAATGTCATATTTGTCCATTGTTTATGAATAAATTATTACCGTTGGATCCGGAATTAGATATGCGTTAGATACCATTAAGGACAATTTTACTAATTCACAATTACATCATATGAGATCCATACGTTAATCTTCGCTCTAAACTTCAATCTCAGCAATCACACTATAAAGTTCAACTAATTACGCCCGATTATACAATGCGTGAAGCATTCCTTTAAGTAAAGTTTACCCGATGGTTCGACCTCTAGTTTTTCGCTTTTACTCGCGCCTTCTTTGATTTTTTATTAATTTCTTTTTCCCTTGCAGATTCTCTATGCTGCATGAGCCGCTCTGGTTCTTTATGCAGAAGCAAATGAGAATCATCTATTTCATAGGGGCGTTCTGAAAGACTCTTTGTTTCCTTTAGACAAAGAATAAACCTGCCGCAATAATTGCACGATTGCCATAATACATACCCATATTCTCCATGTCTGTTCAATCCAATTGGGTAATATCGCATATTCGGTTCAAATTTAGCCCTACAATGAGGACATTCCATTGTATAACTTCGAGAACTTAACTTATAAGTTTAGCCATAACAAGGATAACTGCAACATAATAGATCATATATTCATAAAGATCAAGATTGAACTGTTAAACGATGTTTAGGTTTTTGTTGAATGTAAGTAGCTTCGAGACAGATGAATCCAATAGAGTAATAGTTTTCTATTTTGCAGAGATGCACATGTCGAATTGGAAATGTGATAATAACTAATTGATGATTCAATTAGGTTTAGTGTTATCTACAGCCAGCACAAGTAGTAATTGGATTTCATAGATGATTTTGGCACAGGATGTAACACAGCACCGTCCTAATACGCTGTTAATCAATCCTGTCGTGCAATATGTTACGAATGCGTTAATCTTGTAGCAATACATAATTCCTACCAAAGACAAGTCCAACGTACATTATTTGTCCTTTCTGAAAGATAACTACAATTTGCGACATAATTTCTGTATCTTCAAACGGA
>JALYLJ010000045.1 GCA_030774295.1 Thermoproteota archaeon | reverse complement strand
GCAATGCCAAAAAATCTTCTTCAAAAAAGTTCCGATGAGCTTAACCTGCTTAACAATCGAGGTCTGAATATGTTTTACGTTGGCATAGAAACGGGACATGATATAGTTCTGAAAAAAATTACCAAGGGGGCCACTGCAAAAAGTATTATTGAGGCATGCAGGAGGGCCAAAAAAAGTGGATTTATCCTCTCATGTATGGTAATACTGGGCATCGGAGGGAAAAAATATTCTGTAGAGCACATCAAGGAAACAGCTAGAGTGGTTAGTGAAGTTTCACCAAATTTTCTGGCCGCGTTAACACTGATTCTCGAGGATGGTGTATACAATGAGTTTATGCAAAAATTTGGCGAAAAGTTTGAACCGTTAGACGATACTTCGATACTAGATGAGCTTGAAATATTGGTGAGTAACATTAAACCATCTACATCTATGGTTTTTAGAGCTAATCATGCCTCAAACGTGTATTCTATTGGTGGTAATTTGCCTGACGATAAGGATAAAATTCTTTCATTGGTAAGAAGCCTAAGGGGACACCCAGAATTACTAAAACCAAAAGTATTGCGCAGATTCTGATGATAAGAACTAACGCAATAAATCAACCGGGTTCGATAGAAAGATTCGAAGGACATATCGAAGAACTTTAGTTTTATCAGTTTATTTATCGTGCGTAATTCTATAGTAACATGCGAACTAGATAGAAAACAGAAGCAAACAACCGGTGGCAGGATGTGTCTGATACTGGACAGGAACAAACAATAAATCCATCCACCAGTTGTTGTTGAAGCGTTAACTTTCTTTGTTCAACAAACTATAAAACACTTGTAAACCAGTTTCAATAAATAATTAATTCCAAATAATTATGTTCCAGTGAAACAAACATGCAAGTAGTGAATGAACGCAGTGAGGCTTACTTTAATTTCATAAACTCAATGGAACTCTCGCACCAGGTAATCCTACGAGTTTTGTGTTTAAAAATTCTTGATTCATTACAAAACCGATTTGGAATCTTTGCTGAAACTACCGCCACACGATATATCAAATTTATGGATTAGATATCTGGTAGGAAAAAAGATATCAAAATCATTTAAGAACCAAATACTTTCTGCTCTAAAACATGCCTGTGAAATGAATGATGTTGTCTTTAATTGGAAAAAATTAAAGAAATTTATAAAATATGGGTCTATTTTAGCAGTTCTTCCTTGTAACTTAAATCGATGGGCCTCTTGTAATTATCGTCTTACCTGTACACTCCAGTTTTTCTTCCACGAATATAATTAAGAGTGCCAAAAATTCCCATTAAGGCAGCAGGAACTCCAAATGCAACTGGTAGAATGTTACCAGGATTTAGATTCAGCTTTGGTGCTACATCCATTATAATTCTAGAACTTGCAACTGGAGGTGCGTGGGATTCAGCGTTACTATTAAATAGTATGGCTACATTATAAGATCCTGCCTTCACTAACCTCACGCTCCATTCCAATGGCAATGAATGACCACTTTCAACGAAAGGGATGTACAGTCCCTTCTCAACGCTCCAGTCTTCTAAATCTACTGGAACCCTATCCTTAACATCAACTATTGATATGTAAGCGATGCCACTTCCGTTATTTTTATTTGAACTCAATGATGACGAATTGAGATTTGTAATCTTCCCTTCAATTTTCACATACTGTCCTGCAGTTCCATGTAAAGACTTACTTGATAAAACATCTAATTTCATATTGTCTTGAGTTGAAGGTGTAGTCATCGATGTAGTTTGTTGCTCCGCATTCACTAGATAAGGCATAGACGATGTACTAGTTAGAATGATTATGGACAAGAAGAAAAAGATCGTTGGAAATTCTGGTATCGAAGATTTCCAATCGAATCTGATTAAACTCTTAATAATCAATATTATGTTTTTTGATATCATTCTGTGCTCTTAACCTCAAAATGTTTCGTTGCTAAAATAAAAATTAGAGCACAAATGAGTGTAAAAGAGATAACGGGCCAAATATGTGATATCTGTTGAGATAACGATTGTTCATTATCGACAAGTACACTATCGAGCGAATTCGCTGCATGAGAAAATGGGTTAATATTTTCCAACGCAAGCCCGAAATCAGTTTTTATAAGCGAGGTCCCAAAAAATAGAGAGGGTGCCAATAGAATTAAAACAATCATCAGGGTTGTCATTATGCTGTTTTTCGAAGACCTCAATCTCCAGGAGATTGCCACAGACATCATCGAAATTCCTGTCACCAGCAAGGTTCCATAGAGTCCAACATATATTACTGCGGATATCGCCAGATTTGTTCCACTGGCCACAGCAATAAGATATGGAATAGAAACCAAAAACAATATGCCCCAAATAGTAATAATAGATAACGTCTTTTGTATTGCTATCTGTCTATGAGTAACGGGAGTTAGTAACAGACTTTCAAAAGTGCCTGATTCTATTTCTGTTGATATGGTAGAAGATGCGCTAACAGCAGACATTATTATCCCCAGAGTAAGAATCACTTCAGATAAGGTATATAACATTTCACCCTGGTCCAATAAGCTAAGCTCTTTATCAGTTAATAGTAAATATGCAACTAGACTGAATATAACAGCTGCCGCTATTATCCATGCGCTCCCGCGCCATGAATAAAAGCTGCCAGAGACCTCATGACGGTATAGCATTATATGCATATTACTTAATACTCTCCACATGCGGCTTTGTTTCTAGATTATGTTTACTCCCAGCAGTACTCCCTCTCAAATTCAACCTTTCGCTTGATTGTGTCAGCTTAAAGAATATCTCTTCTAAACTAGTGTCTAATCTCCGTACCTCGTACAACTGTAGTCCTACTTTGTTGAATGTGTCAAGAATCTTGTTTACTGAATCCTGAACTCCTTCAAATATAAATACATCAATCAATTTACCACCCTCGTCAGCATTGATTTCGAATTTGTAGCCCATTTTTGATAATTTTGTCTCTGCGTCCGTAGAGTTCAACAC
>JALYLJ010000044.1 GCA_030774295.1 Thermoproteota archaeon | reverse complement strand
TGGTTGCACTCATGATTAGTGTTTTTGGACATTTTTCAACAACAGTTCTAATATATTTGGATGCATCTAAAGGCTTGAATTCTACCCGCAGAACGTCGTAGTTTTCCTTATGTACTTCTGAGACTATCCAGTTTTTTGGATTTGAAAGAATATTATTTATGGTCCTTGTAAGCTTGTCGATATCCTGTACAATATCAATCAATAATTCCTTGTCTATTTGAAAGTGTTTTTTATTTTCGGATTTTATGTCTATTTCAAGACTTTCGTCATCTTCAAATAATTCCGATGCACTCACTATTCTTTTGTTTTTAGCTTTTGCCTTGCTTTTTGAATCATATCCATATTTTATTTTCCGTTCCATCACAAGTAATTTTACCAGGGAATCGTAGCCTAAGAGGGTAAGGATAGTCTTTTCTAAATCCATAAGAAACCCTAGCCACCCATTCAAATCGAAACCATAGTCGATCATCTTAAAGTCATTAATGTATCTTCTCCACCGTTTCTTTGATATCGAAAGCCCTCTGAATTTTATGATTTCAGTTTCAAGTAAATGTGCTTCATCGAGTACGAGTAATTCTCTTTGCTGAATCATACTCTTATTGGCTAGTAACGATAAAAAAATAGAGTAGTTAAATATAGAATGGCTTGCCTTTAAAGCTTGAAAAAGCTGATCAAAATAATAACAGGGACTCCATTGTCGTGGAATATCAAAGTTCTTTAGATGAATCCAATTTGAATACTCAGTTTCATAATTTTCTAGTTTTTCTTTACTAATAAAGATTCTTTCATTTTTTCTTCCTTTATTATCAATCTTGTAATCATTTATGAAAGTTCTATATCTACATCCTGCCCCCTCCATGGATTCATCAGACAAACATGGCCCATAATCACAAGTGGTGTGTCTGCACTCAATTTCAGATCTTGAGTTGCAAGAAGTGCAAAGATATTTTCCTGCTTCCATAAAATCTTCCTTTACCCTACATTGAAAGTTGTTTTTTCCTTTAGCAACTTTTAGGAAACCGTAATCATATGTGTATTGAGTTTGAAGATCCTTAGTCGCGGTACATACAAAGCTAGAACCAAGTGTCCGTGCAACGGTCATTGCAATTGCACTTTTGCCAAATCCGGTTGGAGCTTCCAATATAACGTATTTACAATCTGAATTAAAGGCTTCACAGATTTGTCTTATTACGTTATCTTGGTTATTTCTAAAAGAAGTATGAGGAAAATTCTCAAGATACTCTTTTACACTTATTGACTTTTTCAACTTATAAAGAAAGGAGGGAAAAGACTACTGATATAATTTTTCTTATTACATTGTACATTGTCAAAGCATAACGAGTCTGTGATAGCCCATCTATTGACGTCAGGATAGCCAACGCAAAAAAACTTAATTGAAATAAATTTCTCGAATTCAAGTACGACTTATATGAAACTGCTGTGCTAGTTTTCATTGTTAATAATTTGAAAAAGCAGTATATCATGATACCATTATTTTTATCTATATTAATGATGAGTTTTACTACGCATTTTATTACATTTGCACATCTTTCTCACACCCCCCATTACAATGGTGGATCAAACAGGGATGGAATGGGAAAATATTATCCTTATATGGCACTCGATCCGGAATATGCGGCACCTAATCAGCCTACGCAAATAACATTCAGTGTACAAGATTTTGATGGGAAGGATGTATACAATATTGAAACAATGGTCGAAATCTATCAAGAAAGTACTGGTGAAAGAGTAAAGGGATTTCCGTGGACACTCCAAGATATTGGAGATTTCAACCTATATTACGTCTTTCCTTATCCAGGTTCATATGAAATAGTACTTAGTGTGGCCAATGACGATAAGATGGTGAATCATGATCAATTGGGTCCCCCAAGATCTATATTGTCGAGTATCGCGGATTGTGATTGTAAACGCGTGATTTTTAATGTTACTATCTCAGATTCCTGGGGCCCTATCAGAAACTCTCTTCTGGTGATTTCTATCTTGATCCCAATCACAGTTCTTGGATCGGTGTTAGGTAAAACATATCTTAAGAGAAGAAATCAGAGATCGAGTACGATACCAGAAAAAGAAACCCTGAAATATATCATCATGTTAGTTGCGATAGCAGGAGGACTCGTCCACTTGGCGGTTTTTCCAGAACATGGATCTTTGCAAATCTACTACTCAATATTCCTAATGGCTGCAGCGGGAGCTCAAATTGCATACGGAATATTGTACATCTTGATCAATTTCTCTGAAGATACTTATACTAGTAACAATCGAAATCTTATTTTGAGTCAATACAAGAAAAGGCTCGCCTTGAATCTGTTTGGATTTATTGGAACTTCTGTTCTAATAGGGCTATATGCGTATTCGGTAATCGTTGCACCTCCTTTATCTCCAGACAATAAGGCAGAAAATGTAGATATTGCCGGTATATTGGCCAAATCAGTAGAAATATTTTTGGTCATTGGAATAGTATATCTGATTCTGTGGGAAAAGAGAAAAATAAGTGATATTCTAATCAACGCAAAATCGAGTTAAAAATCAAGAGTCGCTAAACATACAACGATTTTAGTAACTTGTATTCTGTCAATCTCCATGAACAAAATAAGTTCTTTGTTCTATGTACACATTTGACATTTAAAGAAATAAAATTTTCATGTAACGTGTACTATATTTCTTAATAAATTCTATGACCTAGGTAGTTTTGGCAATGTATTTAGAATCTTTTCTATTAATTCAGCGTGGTTAGATGATATATCCATAGAAACGAGTAGTAAATTGTCATCCATTGGGATGGTTAAGAGCTTTATTTTCTCCCTTTCTGAAAATGTATAAAGAACTTTACCAAAAACATTATCAAAATCACGCCTGAGTACGTTGTTTATGGCGTAACCAAGATAAAGCCTAATTGAACCGTCGTCTCTTTCTAGAGATGACAACCCCTTTTTCATGTCTCCTGCAATCAGTTTTCCCATCTCATCAATAATTCCGACAAATCTTATCTTCTCATCGATATCAAGAATTCCGTTACATAATTTGCTCAAATCTTTCAATTTAAATTCCATAAGGTTTCGTTTAATATAAGTTGAGCCAAATGTAAAGG
>JALYLJ010000043.1 GCA_030774295.1 Thermoproteota archaeon | reverse complement strand
AATCCGTTCGAATCGACTTGAAACATTCCCTGCTCCATTCCCATTGTAGTGTAATGTCCACCGTATCCCTTCTCTTGATACAGGAATAGAAGGGTCTTCTCACCTTTGTTGAATTTTGGAAAGAGGTTATCTTATTGGGGTTCATTATAATAAACATCAAAATTATTTTTCCAACTTAATGATATGTTTTTGGCCCTGAATTCAGAAGATCATTGACTCATTTAAGCTCTTGAATCATGTTTAATGTGATTTCAGGAAAATATCTTGAGAGTGTATATTTTTTTCAGCCATTGATAATTATTGATGCTCTTTTCAAATAAAAGAGTGAATAAATACAGTATCCAAATTAATTATTTATTAAGATAACAGAAAAATTCACAAATTCTCCGAGTATTGTATATTAAATAAAATCATCTTAATGCTTGCATGTCAAATGGTTCTTGTATAGAACGCAACATGTACAACATCTTTTTGACATAATTTTTCTTTGAAGGAAAGTCGGTCAATTTCTGTTGATAAAACTCGATCAAATGATTTAGGATGCAGTCTACCTCTTCCTTAGTTTCTGATTGATAAGTGAGTATCTTAGCGTACCAGTATTCTACTAGTGCATCTTCACCATACTTTTGTTCCAACTCTAGAAGAGATGAAAAATTGGAATGACATTTTCTACATAGTCCATGATGCGCCTCTGCGTATGATTTTTCTGTCACATGACCGCACTTTGCCTTCATAATTATTACTAATAGGAGTAATGGCAGCAAATATAAAGCATAATTAACCGTGGACTCGGTGCGGCAATCGGCTAAATAGAGCTTGTCATAAATGACACTAAATAAAAGAGTAATTTATGGAACAGAGTATTTATTAATGATGAATTGTATATAACAGAAGAGATAAGACTTGTCAGATGCAGGATACAACATAGACAAAGGTAGCCAAGATTACTTGCAAGGCGCATCTAAGTTTAAACCTGTAAAGGTTGAGCTGAAAGTTTCGAACGCAAAAAAGACAGATGAAGTCCATTACTGGGTCAACGAAATTACAAATCAATATGCCGATTTTGTTATAACAAATGTCAAAGCTGATTCCGACAAAGTATCCTTTGAAATAGGTTCTCCCAGCATGGAGGATCTGACGGCTAAAGATATTGAGTTTAGATTAAAAGAATACCTAGACATGAATATACCGCCTTTCGAAGTCAAGGAATTAAAGGTCCAGTAGAAAATACATTTTTTATGATTTTCAAAAACTATCAGCCCACTACGTTATTTGCGAACTCAATATATTGAATCTTATCTTTAAAAGTAGTACTACTCATTTAATAATATCTCTAAGCGTGAAAGTGAATAGGTATATTATTTTACGAAGGGTTAATGAATAATTTGAGTTTGGCTGTGGATAGTTTAGAATGGGGTAGGAATAAAGTGTTGGAATTAGCAAGTCAAGGCCATAGCCAATCCGAAATTGCTAGGATAATTAAGATAAGCCAACTTACTGTTAATAGAGACTTTTCCTATCTTAGACAGCATGCTAAAAATAATATCAAAAAATATATTGATGAAATATTGCCAGAAGAATATGAGAAATGTCTTGTTGGATTGCCAATAATAAAATCAATAAACTACACAGCTTTATCAGCAGCTATGAATACATACTCAGCATTTCGGTCATGGTTACAATAATAATAATGAGTCTCCAATGTTATTCATTCGCTGAGTTCTATTGTAAAAGAGAGAGAAAAGCATATAGCGTTTAGTTACTATCATGAAATATGAGAGGAGTAAGAATTGAGTGAAGATTTTGTTAAGGTTGCTGAGTCAAAAGACATTGAACCTTCAAGTATGAAAGCAGTTGACATGGCAGGCGAAAAAGTCTGTATCATTAATATCGAAGGAAATTATTACGCGATAGGAAACGTCTGTACTCATGTTCGTGGACCCCTAGATGAGGGAGCACTTGAAGGATATGAAGTTGAATGTCCTTGGCATGGTTCCAAATTTGATGTTAGGACTGGTGAACCAACAAAGCCCCCCGCAAGGCAAGCAGTTCCAACATATGAAGTAAA
>JALYLJ010000042.1 GCA_030774295.1 Thermoproteota archaeon | reverse complement strand
GCTTTTGGCTGGGGTTCTGCTCTAATTTTGATATTGATGATCTTGGCACTGAGCGTGGGATTAAGGTTTTTAGCCCAAAGAAAGTCGTTTAAAGCCGCTAGTTGATCAGTGTGTCTATATTTACTATATAGATAATACATATTATCGATTTTCGCAAGTACTTATTCCAATTGGCCATAGAGGAATCCATCGAAGATAAAGAAGAAATAACAGAAGGAGCTAGTGAGACTAAAAGACCAACAAAAGAGAGAGCTACCGAAAAATACAAAGTAAAGATAGAAAATGTTAATGGATGGTATGGGGCTAAACGAGCAATAAAGGACATTAATCTGGACGTCAAAGAGAGCAGCGTAACTGCATTTATCGGGCCGTCAGGTTGTGGCAAGACAACACTTCTTAGATGTTTAAATCGAATGCACGAAATGACTCCAGGCGCACATGCCGATGGTCGAGTGGTAGTGGACGGAATTGATATTTATGATAAATCAATTGACCCTGTTATTATCAGAAGACGTATAGGGATGGTTTTTCAAAAACCAAACCCATTTCCTACAATGAGTATCTTTGATAATGTTTCAGCAGGTCTAAGACTAAATGGCATGAAAAACAAAACTATCATCAGAGAAATTGTAGAAGAGAGTCTCAAAAACGCAGCTTTGTGGGATGAAGTAAAAAATGAGCTTGATAAACCAGGAATAAGCCTATCTGGTGGTCAGCAGCAGAGACTTTGCATTGCAAGAGCACTTGCGATGCAGCCTGAAGTGTTACTAATGGATGAACCAACATCTTCACTGGATCCTTTAGGCTCATCTAAGATAGAAGAGCTTATCAGAACTCTAAAAGACAGTGTTACTATAATTATTGTAACCCACAATATGCAACAGGCTGCCAGGGTATCAGACTTTACTGCCTTTATGTACCTGGGCGATTTAATAGAATATGGATTAACAAATAAAATCTTTATGAACCCTGAAAAAGAACTCACAGAGCGCTACATCTCTGGCAAGTTTGGATAGATTATAGTTTTGTCAAGTTGACTCGGCTTTTAGATATAGGTTTACAACGAATTACTAACCTCATAATGGACATGGGTCACCTTTCAGAGGATCTGGTCAACTCGGCTTTAGAGTCATATGAGAAAGGCATCATGTTACGATCACAAATTTTTGAAGGTTCTGAGAAACTTAGATTTCTACAAATAGAAGTAACTGATTTTGCTACTGAATTGATAGCAAGATACCAGCCAGTAGCTAGAGATCTCAGATTTATTCAGTCTTCCATGGATGCTGCGTATGGCTTCTCAAGATTTGGCAGATATGCTTATGATATAGCAGAAGTAATGGAGACAATAGGTCATATTCCTAATTGTGACAAGTCCGAAGTTATCCTAATGGCAAAAACTGTTAAAGAAATGATTCAACTAAGCGTAAAATCACTAGAAAAGCTCGACGAAAATGCCTCGCAGAAATTATACATGATGGATGATAGCGTGGATTCGATATTCCGTAATTATCTAAAAAAGGCGCTGACGCAGACCAAAAAGAAAAATTTTGAGCTTAGATGCTATATTTCCGCCCTGTTGATACTCCGCTACCTGGAGAGAATCTCAGATCATGCCTGTTACATTGGAGATTGTGTAAACTACGTCGTGACAGGCGATCCCAGCCCCAGACGTTAACCAACTATATAGAGTATATATATCTACATAGTAAATACAGATCAATAGTCATAAAACCCATATTATACTGACATCTAAGTATCTATATTGCAAACGTTTGAAAATAATGAAGTGAGGAAGATTCAGTATACAGGTAGATCTACGTACGTTCTATCGCTTCCAAAAAAGTGGGTAACTGAATTAAAACTAAAGGCAGGAGATCCGGTCACCATAATGAGGGAAGCCAACAATTCGCTTTCAATAATTCCAAATGTTGTAAGAGGACCAAGCACTTTTGAAGCTACATCGTTTGTTACTAGTGACAAGAGCGGTCCGACATTGAAGCGTACAGTTGTTTCCATGTATCTAAGAGGCTTTAACATAATGCATTTAAGATCAAAAACAGGAGGGATTCATCCTTCACAGCGCGATGCGATTAGAGAAGTTGTTCGCAGAAATCTTATTGGAACTGAAATTATCGCCGACTCATCTGATACGGTAACAATTCAAGTTTTGTTGAGCCTTCCAGAGTTATCAATAAATACCGCAGTTAGAAGGATGTTTCTAATTGGTTCATCTATGCACAGAGATGCAATTTCTACCTTATCCGGAGATAGCCAGGAATTGTACAAGTCGGTAATAAAGTCTGATGACGAAGTAGACAGATTCAGTCTTTATGTTCTTCGCAACCTGGTCATTGCCTCGCAGAACGAAAGCGCCCTAAAAGCAATAGGACTCCGGAGCCCAGCTGATTGTCTCAGCTATAGTGCAGCGGTCAGGAGTCTGGAGCGAATTGCAGACCATGCTTCTGAAATTGCAATAAAGAGTTCGCAGATTGGATCAATTCCTGATGATTTACGTAAAAGAATATTAAAAATGAGTGAGCTATCATTACAATTATTAAATGATGCGATAGAAGCATTCCTTAGAAAGGACTATTATCTTGCAGACAGCATTGTAGATAAATCAGAAAACATCACATCAATAGAAGATGACATTATCGCTTCTATCGACAAGGAGAAGAATCCAAAGAATTACAACAACATTTACGTAAAGCTTATCCTTGAGCATATTAGAAGGACCGCTGAGTATTCATTTGACATTGCCGAAGCTGCAATGAATCAGATAGTAGGAGAAGTTATAGAAATTAGATAACTTTTACTCAAATTTAATAATTTTTTGTTAATATGCAAATAATTATTTACTTTTTTTAGAGCGGATTTGAATCAAAAATAAATGCAATATCTTGCAGATTATCATCAAATACTTATTTTACGTTCATGCAAAGATAGTATATATTAGGTAGAGACTGGTTGGATTGTATCAGCAAAGCTATGTCACAAGTCCTGAAGGTCGAAACTCACTGTCATAATGTTTTTTCAAATCACAATAACTATCTTTCAAGAATACCATTTGACTGTGGTGTCACAATACAAGAACAATTGGAGAATGCATATCTTCAGAAAATTGACGTAATGTTTGTTACAAATCACAATACACTGGATGGTTATTCTCAGATTTTAGAATACAAGCAAAATCATGCAAAATATAAAGACATAGAAATTTACCCTGCTGAGGAAATAACAATCAACAACAAAGGCCATGTTTTGGCTTATGGAATACAGGACGAAATAAGACCGGGTATGAGTCTTGACGAAACACTTGACGAGATAAGCAAACAGAATGCCATATCTTGTGCTGCACATCCATTCGCAGTTTCAAACGGTATAAGAGAACATGCAAAGAAATGTGACTTGATTGAATCATTTAACAGTAATAATGTTGATATCTTTTCGAATTTTTCTGCTGAGAGGTTTACTAAACAAAACAACTTGATATCAATAGTTGGTAGCGACTCTCATGTAAAGTCTACCATCGGTAGGAGTATCAATACTGTTGAATCTGAAAAGAATGTTGATGCTATTTTGGATAGTTTGAAAAAAGGCAAATTCAAGGTTGGCAAACTGGATTACGCGACTAGGAAAGAAATGCATGAACATGCACATTATATCATATCTTCTTCACGTCAAACTATTTTAAATTCAATAATCGAAACAAATCCAAAATTTCACTCAATTGTGAAATGGGCCATAGACTCTTTTATTTCAAATCCAAACTCCAGGTTATGGCACCTGATGAGTTCAATTGGAATGTACTTGTCAAAACGTGTTTCAAAAAAAGTGAATGTGAATGGGCATAATCCCTTGATTCTTGAACAAAGATCCTGGTCAGATCTAATTTCACTGAGTCTAATTCCTTGACTAGATCATATA
>JALYLJ010000041.1 GCA_030774295.1 Thermoproteota archaeon | reverse complement strand
ATTCTATATTGCTGGGGTGGATCTGACTAGCTATTCTGAACGTGGGCGCTCCGAAAGAAAAGAGACACCATCCAAAAATTTGATGGTCAAGAACCATTCTCAAATCGACTCTACTACCGCAAGGAAGCAGCAACCTTTTTGGAAAAGGATTTTGATTATAGACGATGATCCTGATATTACTTTGACCTTTAAATCAGGGATAGAAGATAGCAAGCACAACCAGAGGATTGAAGTAATTACCTATAATGAACCTTTGAAAGCGCTGTCTGAATTTAAACCAGATTTCTATGATCTGTTGTTGGTAGATATTAACCTGCCACAAATGAACGGATTTGAACTATCTGAAAAGATATTAAAGATGGACATCAACGTCAAGGTATGCTTCATGTCAGCTGGAGGAGTAAACCGTGAAGCAATGAGAGAAATATATCCAGCGATAAGCTTTGGTTGTTTTATCAAAAAGCCAGTTACGATAGATTACTTGGTTAAAAGAATTATGGCAGAATTAGATTAGATGATTATTTTGAAAAAGGTTGTGTCTGGGTGTATATTTGAGGAGATGATTCTAAAGTGTGACTTTTCTTTTTCATTCCACTCGGTTTGCTTCGAACTCGATATATGCAAAGCCAAAGATCTGGGTATATGGCCCCCGGATTTGAAGGAACTGGGCCTGTATGCAGAGACGGAGAAGCCAAGAATAATTGTTTAACTTGATGAAAAAAATAATTTCTAAAATTCTTTTAAAAATCACGATTTTGGTTATCGTTGAAATTATTCTGATTGTTGGTAGTTTCAGTGTGCTCGCTTATTTTCAGTCTCAGCAATCATCAATAGGGAATTCAATTAATATCGCAGGGAAAAATCGATATCTTACTGCCAATCTTCTATTTCAAACTGAAAAATATATAGACGGCTCCTCTGATGCATCACAACTAAAAGCTGCTATGGATAGCTTGCAATCAAATATAATGACGCTAAAACAGGGTGGAAGAATTTCAGGAATTGATTTAAGACCACTGCCTTCAGGCTTGTTAGACTTGTGGAAAGCTATTGACCAAAAGTGGAATGATTACAAGACTTCTGTTGCAAAGGAAATATTGATACCAAATCGTGCAAAACAAGCGACATCGTCACCGCTGACAGCAATAGACCGGTCGTTAGCAGAGAAAGGCCTCGAATCGAAAGCATTTAACCTGGTTAACTCTTCTGATAAATTGGTTACACAACTAGGGCAACAAACAGATAAAAATTCTGAGAACGTAATGTTTCTGCATATCCTTTTTGCAATCCTGATCGTCGGTATTCTAGTATTAATCTTGTATCTTGTTGCAAGAATGCTGAAACCAATATTCGTTCTAACTCAAGCGACATCTGAAATAAAAAAGGGAAACCTTGACGTATCGGTAGAACAGAAAGGTAGTGACGAACTTTCTGTTCTTAGTGAGTCATTTAATTCCATGGTGGGTTCTATAAGAAGCTCTACCATAAAACAAGACGAATTAACAAAGAAACTTGAAGTAGCAAACGAGGAACTCAAGTACAAAGATCGATTAAAAGATGAATTCATCAATATAGCAGCTCATGAATTAAAAACACCAATACAGCCGATACTTGGGTTAACAGAAATTCTTCACTCTCAAGTAAAGGATGTCAAACAAAGGGAATTATTGGAAGTTACTATTAGGAACGCAAAAAGATTACAACGGCTTACGAATGATATTTTGGACGTTACAAAAATTGAAAGTAAATCACTTGGATTGAACAAAGAACAATTCAATTTAAATGATGTAGTGATAAATGCAATGAATGATCTGGTTTTAGGCAAAGAGTTCCATGATAGTAACAGCCAAAACATAAAGCTATCATATGATCCTCAGGATATTTTGCTACGAGCAGACAAAGGAAGAATAGCCCAGGTTATTTCAAATCTACTGAGTAATGCCTTCAAATCTATCAAAGAAAACGGGAAAGGTGGGACTGTAACTATAGACATAGAGAATAAAGTTAGCGCAGGAGGACCAAATAAAAACGACCGTGAAATCGTTGTCAGTATAAGCGATGAAGGCGAGAGTATAGATAGTAAAATCTTGCCAAGTTTGTTTTCCAAGTTTGTTTCAAAATATTCTTCAAAAGGAACAGGTTTAGGATTGTTTATCTCTAAAAGTATTGTGGAAGCTCATGGTGGCAAGATATGGGCTGAGAATAATAGCAGTTCTGATGGAAAGAAAGGAGCAGTCTTTACGTTTAGTATACCTTTGAGCAAAGG
>JALYLJ010000040.1 GCA_030774295.1 Thermoproteota archaeon | reverse complement strand
GGTATACCTGAAGAAACCGATAAAAAGTAACAGGTAGCATTAACTAAAAAAATGCTTTCACATTTACATGTGATGGTAAACAAGAATTATCTAGCGATTCCATCAAAATATGACAAATTGGTTACTAGCCTGAGAACGGCTTGGGCTACGGAATATTCACTTGATAAGGACCAAACTAGTTACGATGATTTGTTGGATGCATTAAGGCTATCCTTGAAGGGTTATCAAATAAATTAAATTATTTATTCAAAATCGTTGTCAAAAAAAAATGTAAGAGTTTAAGTGTATCTATGTGTATTTCCCTGCTACTGATACTATGCTAAACGGAACGACTTATCAATTACCTATCCTTACAATGGTGAATATGATAGCAGGAATATTGGACTCACTAGATGGTGCAGTATTAATGAGACCGCAACCTTGATTGGCAGCAGATACTGACATTACTGTATTTATCGTATCATTCGCCTTCAATGGCATAATTGCTTGTGATACGAGGACAATAGTATCATTTACTGCATTGACTGAAGCGCGAGTGTTACTATTTGCTACATATTCACCATTTTGACTAATCCACAAATCAACATTACAAGTTGTACTACCTGAAGTCTTTCCCACCTGACCTGCTGCTACAATTAGGTAAGATCCTTCTTCATTGATTATCACATCAGTTGGGTTTCTAGAGTTACTGTGTGTAATACCTCCATTGATGTAATCGTTAGAGTTCATAGGAACATATACTGGCGTAGTAACATTTGGTTGGATTGATTTAGTATGCGATAATTGTGCGGCTGGTGTAATTGCAGCCATTTGCGCGAAGGCTAGTGGTGCAATTAGTATCCCTGACATAGCGGCTAATCCTAAAGCAAACACGCTTAAGGCAACCACTTTTTCGTTTCTTCCGAGTCTCGACATAACGTTATTCTAGAAGTTATAATACTTAAGATTTAAGGGAAAAATGTTATGTATAATAATTCGGAATTTTGTTACTATTCTAGTATAGTAATCAAGAATAGGCTACCCATAGATTATTCATTAGATAAAGAACAAACAAGTTACAATGATTTGCTTGATGCACTAAGGTTATCATTAAAAGGCTATCAAATTGAATAGTTGGTTTTTCCAATTTGTTTTTCACGGTCAGATATTCCTTTAACTTTAGCCCTCTCTATATCAGCAATATATCTCATATCTTTCTGCATACTTGCAACTGTTCTGTAGGTCTGTGGTAATTTTGCGATTCTCCTAAGGAATGATCCATAAGCAATTTTATGTTATTATGATTCATCTTTAACTGACATTTAGTTTCAAATATTTTTCTAAAAGAGTGAGTTGATTTGAATTCGTGTCTTTTAACTTGTGGGTCTGAAAGTTTATCCCTTATCCCTTGAACTTTCCAGGCCTCATGAATCATATTTCTAATTGAAGTAGCGTTAAATTTTTGAGGATACCTTGCCAAGCCTATGCGATGGCCATGATTTTTATCGACTTTCTGCCATGTATCACGCATTAGCCATGATTCACTAGTAACATTTTCACCATGCAAATTCCTGAAGTCCATCCAATCTTTTAATGAATAATATGCTTCTGGAGTTATGAAGGAAAAATATTCTCTATTAATTTTGGTATTTTTTAAAATAACCTTTGCAGCAATTATAGCGTCGTTTTTAAAAATAGGAGTAATGTGTTTCCATTTTAGATGATCCCATGATCCTACCCTTATACCGGCGCTTATCATTGTTAAGACAATCGGTTTCACTCTTCTATCGGGATGCTCTAACAATTTCTTAATTTCTTCCATTGTTGGGATATGGTCTTGTTTACTGTATACTTGTGGAATACCTTTTGAAAGTTTTTTCCAGTTTACGATAATATCATTCATGGAAAAAAACAACTTGATTGCCTTAATGTAATTGCGAAGCGTTCCTTCTGCAATATCTTTATTCTCAATCCTTTCCTTCTGTGAATTTATGAACCTAATCAAATACGATTGTAACAGGTTACCATCGTTTTTACTCAACTCATAGAGTTGTACAGATTTTTGTTCAATCGTTCCTTGCAATCCAATAAATGTAAAAAACTTATTCAATCTATTTGGATACTGCCTTTTAGATTCTTTGGCCTTCAATGCAAATACAAAATTTTCATATGGTGTCAATGCTGCAAATTGAGTTTCCATCACAATTTGTAATCCATTTACGGTATAAAAACATAGATTTTCAGACGGGTCCAGAGGGATTTGAACCCTCGACCAACTGCTCCGCAGGCAGCCATTCTATCCAAACTGAACTATGGGCCCAAACTTTTTCTAATATAGTTCCTTATATGAACTAGCTGTGCAATCTATCTCTTTCTACATTAGTATTCATGAATATATGAAACTAACACATGGAAATCAATTTCATTCCTCAAACAATATATGTAGATAAACTTGATTATCTTAGTAAATCGATCAACATGGTAAGATCCTTCCTTGAAGAAATCGACAAACGCATACTCCTTTTTGATGGTGCTATGGGAACAGAAATACAGAAACTTAAGCCAAAACCAGAAGATTTTCCAAATAACAAAGAAGGATTCAATGACGGGCTTATTCTATCCAGACCAGAATGGATTGAAAACATACATAGGAGTTATTTAGAAGCAGGTTCAGACTGCATTGAGACAAATACCTTTGGTAGTAACCAAATTAAACTCCAGGAGTATGGATTTGGAGAACAAACAGTATCAATAAATAAATCTGCCGCACAACTTGCAAACAGGGTAGCCAAGGAATTTTCAAATGAAAAACAGTTTGTTATAGGATCAATGGGGCCAACAGGTTATCTTCCAAGCTCAAACGATCCTGACTTGGGGAATATTAACCTGGATACAATTACAGATGCATTTGATTTGCAAGCTCAAGGTCTAATGTTAGGAGGTGTTGATGTTCTACTTATTGAAACAAGCCAAGATATATTAGAAGTTAAACTTGCTATAACCGGATCATTTAATGCGATGCAAAAAGTTGGCAAAAAGGTGCCCATAATTTCCAACATAACCCTGGACAAATACGGTAAGATGTTACTTGGTACAAACGTCCAGTCAGCATACACAACAGTTAGTGACATGGGAATTTCAGTTTTTGGATTAAATTGTTCAACAGGACCAGCTGAAATGGAATCAAGTATCAGATGGCTTGATGAACAAGACGAATTACCAATCCTTGTGATGCCGAATGCTGGAATGCCAATTAATGAAGGTGGTACGGCGGTTTACAAGATGACCTCAAAAGACATGTCAAGGCAGCTCGGAGAATTCCTGCACAAGTATAAGAGAGTGAGAATGATAGGGGGTTGTTGTGGAACAACCCCAGAGCACGTTAGAGAATTCAGAAAGATTTTAAAAGCGTATGACTTATAATTCGCAAACGAACAACTGAGAATATATCAATTCTATGTACCTGAAACATGTACCCCGAGTTAGCTCAGCGTTAAAGGCTGTAGATTTAACTCAGATTCCTCCGCCCTTAATTATTGGAGAGCGTCTGAACACTCAGGGCTCAAAAAGGGCAAAAAGATTGGTATTATCAGATGACTTTGACGGGCTCATAGACCTTGGAAGAGAACAAGTAAGTGATGGGGCTCATTGCATTGATGTTTGTGTAGCAACAACTGAAAGATCCGACGAGCTCGAATTTATGAAAAAGCTCGTGAAAAGATTAAGTCTCGAAGTCGATGCGCCATTAGTCATTGATTCAACCGATCCTAAAGTGGTTACAGAGGCAATATACCAAATTCCAGGAAGACCAATCATTAATTCTATCAACTTGGAAGGAGACGGTTCTCGATTCCATTTACTTGCACCAATTATGGCAAAATTTGGAATTCCATCAATTTCAATGTGCATTGGACCAAACGGGATGGCCAAGACATCGGAAGAAAAAATTAATGTAGCAAGATTACTCTTTGAAACAGGAAAAAAATACGGATTACAACCATGGCAATACATATTTGACGTACTGACCTTCACGCTAGCAACTGGTGAGCAAGAATATGCAAATTCTGCAGTTGAGACACTTAAAGGCATTTCCTCAGTCAAGAAGGAAATTGAAGGTTGCTTTACTACTCTTGGATTAAGCAATATTAGTTTTGGTCTTCCTGTAAGTGCAAGAAAAATAGTCAATTCGGTATTTTTGCATCACGCATTGAAGGCAGGACTGGACATGGTAATTATTAATGCAAAGGATATAATTCCCATAGGAGAAATTAGTCAGGACCAAATCAAGCTTGCAGAGGATCTAATTTTTAATAGGCATGCTAGTGCTCTTTCTGAATTGATATACTATTTTGAGAACAAGAACGTAACTGTTACTAATAATTCACAAAGATTAGAAGAAATAAACAAAAATTGGGATTTTGACAAACGATGCTACTATCGTATAGTAAATCGAGTAAAGGATGGAATTGAAGAAGACGTGGTGGGATCTATTACTGACAAACTTGAGAAAAAACTAAAGTCAAAACCAGGGAATATTCAAAAAGAAAAATTGCTAAGGCAATACCCCGAGCTATCTCATGAAGCAGCAGTCCAAACCTTAAATGAAGTATTGCTTCCGGCAATGAAAGAAGTGGGTGACAAGTTTGGAGCCGGTGAGTTGATTTTACCTTTTGTACTAAAATCTGCAGAGTGCATGAAATCTGCAGTGTCCGAACTTGAAAAATATCTTGTCAAAAAACAGGGAGTAAGCAAAGGCAAACTTGTTTTATGTACGGTGTACGGTGACGTGCATGATATAGGTAAGAACCTCGTAAAAACAATTTTCTCTAACAATGGTTATACTGTATATGATCTTGGTAAACAGGTTCCAATACAACAAATTGTAGATAAAATAAAGGAAGTACAAGCGGACGCTGTAGGTTTATCTGCATTACTAGTTTCAACTTCAAAACAAATGCAGTTTTTTATAGAAAACGCAAGACAACTAAATCTCAATATCCCAACATTATGTGGTGGTGCGGCCATAAACAGTGATTACATAAACAGAATTGCAAAGTCAGATGGCGTGTACAAGCCAGGAGTCTTTTATTGCAAAACTGCATTTGAAGGATTGAACGTAATGAATAAATTGAGATCTCCTGAAAAAGATAAATTTATTCAGGAATGGAATAATAAAATCAGTAAATTCGATGAAAAGAAAAAAACACAAGTAAAAACTGATAGCGATACGCTAGGTAGTAAAGTAAAAACTGTAAACCCACCAACCGCACCATATCTAGATTCACCAATAAAATTAGGCCCTTCAGAAATTAACCTTGATGAGGTATGGCAGTATTTAAATAAAAAATCCCTTTTTGTTCTCTCATGGGGTATAAGAGGAAAATCGGCGTCCAAAATTGGTGATCCTGAGGCACTACTATCAGAGTGGAAGAAAAAAGTAATTGACGAGGGACTTTTCTCGCCGCGTGTAGTATATTCTTACTTTAGATGTCACAATCAGGGTAACAAACTTGTAGTGGATTCAGATAAACAAGGACAAGTAGTTTTTGACTTTCCAAGATCATCAAAGCCTAAACGGCTGTGTATTACAGACTATTTTGGGAAAGATGATGTTGTTCCATTCCAGGTAGTCTCTGTGGGTCAAAAAACTGTATCAAAAATTGAAGAGCTCAATTTAAACAATAATTATACCGATGCTTATTATCTTCATGGTCTTGCAGTAGAAACAGCAGAAGCTCTGGCAGAATGGGTCCACCATCGAATTAGAAGAGAACTAAATATTGACAAAAACAGAGGACTCAGATACAGTTGGGGATATCCAAGTTGTCCGGACACCATGCAACATTATTTAGTGTGGAAACTAATTGATCCAACCACAAGTGAAATCGATCTTACTTCTGCAGGTCAGATAAATCCAGAGTACTCTACTGCCGCCATTGTAGTTCATCATCCTGATGCAGAATATTTTATACTGTAGATACGGTTAGATTTGAGATAGATAGATAAATGACAATTAGTGATTTTATTTTCTCCTGCGCAACAGATAATGTGCCTGCTTACTTTACCTATGAGGGTGAAAATATGCTAATCGTTCAATCAAAGGAGGGTGCTAAAAACCAGAAAAATGATTTTGATCAGATTGAAGGTTTCATGGATGCGCTGATATCACACGAGTCTGTACATGTAGCAATAGCAAAATTAGTTGATGGTCAGATTTCTGATTCGTTAGACGATCTTGAAATTGTTGTGGAAAGATTTGGCAAGAAATTCCAGGTTAGCCTAAATAATATGTTCTTTTCAACAGATAGCAGTGGAATTATCACAAAGTAATTAGTAATCTTGTTAGTCAGTTGCTATTTTTGCATGCAGCCTTCAATGATTTTATATATTTTTTCAATTTATTTTGTAAGCGATCGATACTGGCATCTTTATTATCATCAATCAATTTGATGATGGCGCTACCAACAATCACGGCATCAGCTCCATATTTTAACATAAGTTTTATGTGATGTGGCTGGCTTATTCCAAAACCTACAGAAATATTGTTCTTGTTTGAGCTTAATTTTTTTATGTTCCTAATAGCAGTAAGAGTGTATTCATTAAACGAATTTCTCATGCCAGTAGTACCGTACACAGACACAACATAGACAAAACCCGTAGAAACATCAAGAGTCCTTTTGATTCTAAAATTTGATGAATTTGGAGCAACAAGGAATACCGATGCAAGTTCAAGATTCTTTGAATATTCCAGGTACTCCCCAGATTCTTCTATAGTCATATCAGGGAGAATAAAGCCATCCACTCCTGCTTCCTTGGCTATCTCCATGAACTTTCTGAATCCCTTTTTTTGTAGAATATTAGAATATGTCATTATGACTATTGGAAGTTCAGGATATCTTTTCCTGGTCGCCCTAACAATATCCAGACAAATATCCGGATTAATTCC
>JALYLJ010000039.1 GCA_030774295.1 Thermoproteota archaeon | reverse complement strand
GGATAATAAGCCATATAAATAACTGAATCTGAAAGACTTTCAATAATCCACTCATTGTCCCATGGAAGTCTAGTTCCAAGCCCACTTTTTCTGGCACAAGCTCTTACCTTTAACCAATCAATGACATTTTTAAATTCCTGTCTTATTTCCTCGGGTAAAATTTCCATATTATCGACTAATTCGTACGCCAATTTTTTCCAATTTTTGTCGCCGTAGTTGATAAACCATTGGTTTGTTAGTAACTTAACTACGCAAGGTGTTCCGCACCTACATTTTACCACATTTTTTAATTCGTACATGGTAGTTCCAATTTCTTCTTTGATGATTTTTTCCCTTATTATTTCTCGAGCTTTTAATACGCTTAAATTACCAATTATGTCTATGCCGGGCAAAACCTTGCCAGCATGAAATTCTTCCGAATAAAGTTTGTTTGTTGCTTCTTCTAATTTTGGATCGTTCTGGTTACTTATCGAATACTGGGCAAGTATCCGTTCTGCAGGAGATGAATTATTTGAGGGGAACTCATCAGCCTGTATTAGAGTTATAGGTTTAATATCCACATTGATACCATATTTTTTTAACGTACCATCATCCTTCCTTAAATCAATCATTGCCTGGTAGTCATATGGCGAGTGTGCCGGGACAGACATGACAATTCCAGTCCCATTATTCGGGTCCACGAATGACGCTGGAAACACAGGTACTTGTGCATTCCTTAATTGATTGAATACAAATTTTCCTACTAACTCGGATCCCTTTATTTCTGATACTACAGAGACGCTTAAGTTTAGATACTCCAACTTACTTGAAGCCTCTTTTGTAATTATCCATTTTTCATTGTTTATCAATGCAATTACATATTGGATGTCAGGATTCACCCACAAGTTTGTAACACCAAAAACAGTTTCTGGTCTTAATGTCGCTGTTGGAATAATATAATCTTCAAATTTAAATTTAACAAGAACATATTCGATAAGCTCAGGTTCGATATCTCCTATAGTATCATGCTGACTCACAGGGCTTTGATCTTGAGGACACCATCCAACCGGATGAGATCCTTGTACAATTAAACCATTCTTCCTGAGATTTCTAAATTGCCATGAGATGAGTTTCGAATAACCCTTGTCTATTGTAGTAAATTCACGCCTCCAATCAATCGAATATCCCATCTCTTTCATACCCTGTTTAATTTCTTCATGGAAATAGCTGGCAATTTTTTTAGGTTCTTTAAAACTTGCTATTAATTCATCTGGGATCTTGTATATTTGTCGAAAGGTTTCAATTAATTCTGAATCGCTGGATTTGATTCTTTGAGACATTGATACAATCGGCGTTCCTGTATAGTGGAAACCCATAGGAAATAAGACATTATAGTTTTTCATACGCTTGTATCTTGCATGGACATCAGCCAAAGTATACGTTCTTCCATGTCCTACATGCTGTGGTGAATTAGGGTAAGGGTATGCTACAGTTAAGAAATACTTTTTCTTGTTCGAATCGCATTCAGATTCAAATAGTTTGTGCTCAGTCCATCTCATTCTCCATTTTTCTTCAATTGTCTTCCAGTTGAAATCTAAATTGGGCGTTTTTTTAGTGGAATTTTCAACCATTTTTTTCACTAGTCTCTAAAATACCAGTTATCAAACTTTCAAGATTCTTCAAGCAATCCTGTACTTTGTTCTTATCCCTTCCTCCTCCTTGAGCAAATTTGTCCGTACCCCCTCCTCCAGTACCGCCGAGTTTTAGGGAAATTTCCTTAGCAATTCTTGATGCCTTAAGGATTTTTCTCGATTCCTCACCTGCAAAAACGATGACTCTGATCCTATCTTGATCTTGCACAAGGGCTACATACACTAAAAAAGGATCAACGAAAGTACTTTTTTCTCCTAAAGCAATATAATAATCATCGCCTATCTGATCATCATAAGTGCCATAAATTTTTATTCCAAATCCAGTAATGGTCGCTTTCTGAGCAACGGTTGTGGCCATGTTGTCTGAAAATTTGTTAACAAGCGCTCTTAATTTTTTCTTCATTAATTCATTTTCCGCTATCATCTTACCAAATGACTCGCCTACTTTCTCTCTACTTGAGCCCAATGATTGGGCGATATGATGTAACTGAGAATCCTGAGATTGGATGTACTGCAGGGCATTATTTCCGGAAACAAATTCAAGTCTTACTACACCATCTTGAATTCTCTCTGTCTTAAGAATTTTTATCAACCCTATTTCACCTGTCTTATTAACATGGGTTCCACCACATGCTTCGACATCCCATCCGTCTATGTTTACTATTCTTACATTGTTTGATGGAACTGCACCTCCTTGATATATTCTAAAGGTATATCGCGACTCGGCATCGGATCTTTCATGAATATTGATAATGATCGGTAAATTTTTCTGGACTACTTCATTAGCAGTTTTTTCTATCTGCTTGATTTGTTCTTTTGTCAGAGCAGAATGATGAGTAATATCCAATCTTGCATAATGTTCGTCTTTAAAAGCAGAATTCTGCCACACCCATGAACCAAGACTGTTCCTTGCGGCAGAATTTAATATATGCGTTGCACTATGGTTCTTCGTTATAGATCGTCTCCTTGTATTATCAATAATCCCATGAACTACTCTGTTCTCTACAAAAAGATCTTTGGATGAGGTTTGCATCTTGTGAAGAACTATATTATTTTGTTTTATTACATCTGTAATTCTGATGTCCTCGATAGATCCAAAATCTGGTTCCTGTCCGCCACCTCTGGGATAAAATGCAGTCTTGTCCAAAATCAAGTATTTGTCTTTGAGCACCTTGAGAACTCTTGCATCAAATTCCCTTATTGACTCGTTTTCATAATACAGCAATCTTGTAGGTTCAATTCCAGTGACAGGTTCAATATCCAAAACTTGCTTTGATTCATGTGAAGCATGTAATTCTGATAATTTCACATAAAAGTCTGGAGGTATCTTTTCTATGACGCCAGATTCAAGTAAGAAATCCGGTGTAATACCGTCGGATTCATACATTGTGATAAGATCATCTGTACTAGGACTCTTCTTGGATTTTATCATGGAATTAGCTATTTGATACATTCTTTCTTTGGACGAAGAATATCTATCGGATTCGATTTGTATTATGGTTCTTACATCATTCTTGTGCTCCTTTAACTCGGGGTACATTGATTCTAGCTGTTCAATGTGCATATCCATTACTTCTGCCAAATCGATATTCCAACCAAATCTCGCAAGCAATGCAAGGGTTCTTCTTAAAACTATTCTTAAATTATAGCCACCGCCTACATTCGAAGGTAAGCAACCATCAGAAATTGCGAACATAAGTGTTCTGCTGTGATCAGCAATAATCGACAATGTTTCAAAAGGTAAGATAGTCTTTTCTAGGCTTTCAAATGTCAAACCAAGTTCTTTGGCAATATTTGTTTTTAGTAGGGTTACATCGTCTTGATAGTGAGTATGCATCTCAGAAAATCTCCTAAAGTATTGAGACAGGAGCTCTGATTTAGAATCAATATCAATACCTAACTTGTCAGCAAGTTTTCTTATGACTGGGCCAAAAGTAGCATCGTAACTTGTAGGAGTTCCTAAAGTGATCCATGACAGACGTTCCAGTCCTGCTCCCATGTCTATAATTTTGTTATCAAGAGTGCGATAGTTGTATTGATCCCCTTCAAATTCAGTAAAGACTGCGTTTCCAAGTTCCAAACCCCGAACATAGTATTCTAAGGAATAACCAAATGCTCCAGCACCCATCCAAACATCCTCGACAAATGTAATTTCATCTGACTTGATGCCAAAAACATCCTTTAGAAGAGAATGATCAAGTTCTATGCATTTATCTTTCCAATATCCTCCTGCGGCATCAGCATTACAAGTTTGACCAATCATACAGAAGCTAGTATAATGCCTGCCCGTAAGACCTACATTTTCAATATCGTTAAAGCGAAGACACATTTGTGGAACAACTAGAGGATTTTTCGGTATTTCGAATACAATTTTTCCATTCATTACTCTCTGAAAGTCCACAATAGAGGCAATAGTGAAATAAAGGTCCTCTCTCCATCTACATACCACGGGATACCTCTGGATTATTTCGTGATTATTATTTTTAAAAAAATTACTCAATTCTTTCCAGGCATTTACAAAATCCAGTCTTTTTTGCGTAGGTGGATCACCTATGAAACTATAGTTTTCGTGTTCAGGACAGGATTCCTTATCCTTTATAGACCAAAAGTATTTTCCGCATAACTTGCAATTCTGTCTTTTGAATCCTTTATCATCAAATAATGAAACTTTGTAATACTTATCCGGATTTGAGGAAAAAAGTGATAATAGGGACTGTTTTTCCATTTCACAAAGTTATTTGACAATGTTATTAATGCTTTTGTAGGTTTCGACCAAGGATGGCTAAAACACAAATGTTGTTGATTGTTGCCTTAATCTCATTATTGTTTTCTATCTTGGCGAATGTCTACCTCTTCCAACATTGATAGTATTGAGCATACTGTATGCAGATTGATTGTGAGGTCTTGTAATTTATGTAACCAATAGACAATCTCACTGGTGGCACGGAGATTTTCCTTTATAATGCATGTCTCATCGAATTCTTTCTCGACATAATGTTAAAAAGTTAAATTAACCTGTCCATTAAAGTTCAAATTATCTAGGTTCATCAATTTGAATAACTCAAACCAAACTTGGAAAAGGACACATTATTCGAAGAGTATCGATACTACTACGAATGGCAGCGAGGTAACAATTATCGGATGGATCTCTTCGATACGCGAACATAGTAACATAAAATTTCTTACAGTAAACGATAGGTTTGGTAGTATTCAAGTTATTTTGAAGAAAGGTGAATATCCTGCATCTCTTGAATCTGAAATTTCAAAAATTAGAGATCATACTGCAATTGCAATAAAAGGTAAAGTTAGAACTGAACCTAAAGCTCCCAATGGAATTGAATTGATTCCAAATGATTTTAGAATTCTATCTCTAGCCAATAAGAATTCGCCTATCGTTATTCAAAGTAGGAAAGGAGTTGGTATTGATACTAGATTGGACTTGAGGGCAGTCGATCTACGGAGACCCTACCTTCAATCGATTTTTAACATTAGATATACTGTATTGAACTCGTGTAGGGAATTTCTAAGACAAGAAGGATTTATTGAAGTTAACACGCCAAAAATAATTGCAACGGCGACCGAAGGCGGAGCTACACTTTTTCCTATTTTTTATTATGATAGAGAAGCATTCTTGACTCAAAGCCCTCAGCTTTACAAGGAGCAGCTTACCATGGCATTTGAAAATGTATTTGAAATAGGCCCAATTTTTAGAGCAGAACCATCACGAACAAACAGACATTTATCGGAAGCAACATCAATAGACGTAGAAAAAGCATATGTTGATTATAACGATGTAAGCGAAATTTTAGAAAGAATGATTCTTTTTTTGTGGAACGAGATAAAAGACAAAAATAAATCACATCTTGAATATTTGAAAATACAATTACCCGATTTATCATTTCCATTTAATAGATATACATATTCGGATTTAATAGAAAAGTTGCAGAGATCCGGTCAATCTATCGAATGGGGTGATGACATTTCACAACAAAAATTATCCAAGTTGGACGATGAAGATATGAAACTTTTTTACTTTATTACGGATTGGCCGACTTCAATAAAACCGTTTTATGTAAAACCAAAGCCAACTGGAACAGAGTGTGAATCTTTCGATTTGATGTACGGTGATCTGGAGCTGTCTTCTGGAAGCACAAGAATCCATGATAAGGATGAATTGATAGAAAGAATGAAAAAACAAGGATTAAACATTGATGCATTTGATTTCCATTTGAAAGTTTTTGATTACGGCATGCCTCCTCACGCAGGTTTCGGGCTTGGCCTTGAACGGTTAATGATGAGTATGTGTGGAGTTGATAATATCAGAGACGCTGTCCTGTTTCCTAGAGATATTGACAGGTTGTCACCTTAATACATAATATATCTGTGAAAAGATGACAATATCATGATTTCAATCGAAGAATTAAAGTACCTTGCAGAAATATCCAAAATTAATCTAACCGATGATGAAATTAATAGATTTCCCCCACAGCTGAACAAGACAATTGAATACATTGATATTCTTGAAGAGCTAGCATCCGATGAATCGATTACCTTGGATTTGCATGAAATAAATTTCGATGAGCTGAGAGATGATGTTGTCAAAAAGAGTGATGGGCTACCAATAATCAAGAATTTAACGGAGGAAGGATTCTTGAGGGGACCTAAGATGAAATAAAATGGCCCATCTTCATGACTTGCTGGCATATGAAGTTGTCGAAGGAATAAAGGGCCAACAATTTACTGCTGAGCAGTACGTAGGTTCTATAATTAAGAGAATAGAAGATGTAGATTCAAAGTTACGCTCGTTTATTACTGTGGATTCTGAAGGAGCTTTATCTTCAGCTAAAATCATAGATAGAAAAATTAAAGAAAAGGAGGATATAGGATCATTGGCTGGAGTAACGATCGGAATAAAGGATAATATTTCTACAAAAGGTATCAGAACTACGTGCGCATCAAAAATACTAGAAGATTACGTGCCATCCTATGATGCGACAGTCATACGGAAGCTCAAGGGAAATGGTGCAATAATTTTGGGAAAATTGAACTTGGATGAATTTGGTATGGGTTCAACAACAGAATACAGTTCATTCCACTCAACTCATAATCCATGGAATCTAGATTATGTTCCTGGCGGCTCATCAGGAGGAAGTGGTGCTGCGGTGGCGGCAGGAGAATGTACCGTTTCTCTAGGATCAGATACGGGAGGCTCTATAAGATGCCCCGCAAGTTTCTGTTCTGTTGTCGGACTTAAACCTACTTATGGTAGGGTGAGCAGGTATGGTCTAATTTCCTATGCAAATAGTCTGGAACAAATTGGTCCCATTTGTAGGTCGGTCAAAGATGCAGTCATGATAATGAACATTATCTCTGGAAAAGATATAATGGATAATACAAGCATACAATCGACTCCAATTGCAATTCAAAGGAAATTAGGTAAATTAAACATCGCGATAATAAAAGAATTGATTGATGGAAGTGACCATGACGTTACTACAACAGTTTATTCTGCTTCTGAAAAATTCAAAGATGTAGGATATTCATGTGAAGAAGTATCAATAAAAAATTTGGATTATGCATTGCCGTCATATTATACCCTTGCTAGTGCCGAAGCTAGCAGTAATCTTGCACGATATGACAACATTCGATATGGCTTTGATTTCCCAATTGAGGAATACAAATGGGATACTTATTTTAGTAATGTTAGAAAAAACTTTGGTCAGGAAGTAAAAAGGAGAATATTGATAGGATCATACGTTCTGTCCTCTGGATATTATAGTAAATATTATCTCAAGGCCAGGATGTTGCGGTCGCTCTTAAAATTGGAACTACTAAAGCTATTCAACAAGTATGATTTATTGATTGGTCCAACAATGCCGATACTTCCATTTAAGATTGGAGAGAAAATAGATGATCCATTTAAGATGTATCTTGTTGATATAAACACTGTATTAGCCAACCTTGCAGGCATTCCTGCGATATCTATACCAGTTGGATTTAGTAACGGTCTTCCTATAGGATTACAAATAATGGCAGCTCCATTTCAAGAACAGAAGCTTATTGATGCATCATTAGCCCTTGAAGACACTATTGATATTCAGAGGAGACCAATTGGGATATGAACTTGGTAATGATCGGGTTAGAAATTCACGCTCAGATAACCGCGCTCAAGAGTAAACTCTTTTGTTCTTGTTATGGAAACTATCGTGACTTAAGACCAAATACTAATATTTGTGAGGTATGTATTGGACTCCCAGGTACTTTACCAATTATTAATAAAAAAGCCATAGAGTATGCTACAATGACATCTGTTGCTTTGGGATGTAAAGTTCCTGGCAAAATTATGTTTTATCGTAAGAATTATTTTTACCCTGACCTACCAAAAAATTTCCAGATAACCCAGTATAATGTGTATGGCTTCTCAAGCATAGGCGCAGACGGTTTATTCGAATTAGATGATTCAAAGAAAATCAGAATTACAAGAGTTCAACTGGAGGAGGATCCTGGAAGAATTGCTTATTCTGAGGAAGGTATGAACGTTAGAAATTCTGCACTTGTCGATTATAACAGGGCTGGAGCTGCTTTGATTGAGATAGTCACTGAGCCTGACTTTAACGATCCAAAGGAGGTTAGATTATTTTTAAATAAATTAACCTTGACGCTTGAGCACATTGGTGTGTGTGATACATTGTTGGAAGGAGCAGTTAGATGTGATGTAAACGTGTCCATGAAAGGCGGTAACAAGGTGGAGATTAAGAATATCAATTCGTTCAAGGAAGTTGAGAAAGCCATCAATTATGAAGTTACTAGACAGACTAGTATGTATAATCGTAATCTCAAAATTGAATATGAAACCCGACACTGGGATGATAGAAAAAAAATTACTTTTAAGGCAAGAAGTAAGGAAGAAGAACACGATTACCGATATTTCCCCGAACCCGATATTCCTGTTATTGTATTAGGTAATAACTTTGTTTCTACTCTAAAAGCTTACATGCCGGAACTACCGAACGAAAGATTCAATCGCTATGTATCAAATTATAAACTCACGGAACATACGTCTAACATTCTTATAAACGACAAGAAATTAGCAGATTTCTTTGAGTCCTGCGTGAAGATCTATTTCTCCCCGGTAGAGATTGCCAACGTTCTGATTACCGATCTTAAAAGTTTCATAGATAACGATAGCGAGAGTACGGACTATTTGAGTAATATGAAGGTGAAACCGGAGCATATTGCTGAATTGGTGAAACTCATTGAAGGCAACAAGATTAGTAGGATAACCGCAAAAGATATTTTAATCAAAATAGCTGAAAGTGGAATATCACCATCTGAAGTACTGAATAGTACAAATTCTTTCAAGATAGTTGATGAAAAAACGCTTAAGGATGCTATTGATACAGTTTTTGATACCGAAACATCCGCGGTCAATGACGCGAGAAACAATCCTGAAGCAATAAATTATTTACTTGGCAAAGTGATGAAATTCACAAAAGGCCGCGCAGATCCCAAGATAGCAGCAAGTCTAATAAATATTAAACTAAGGAAGTCCGAAAACTAAGTTTCTATTACGAACGGAACAAAAATTTGTAACTACTACTACAGATTGCGATAGTTAATTGATAATATTATTTCCTAGATATTTGTTCTAATTGATTTAATACCATGGGGAGAAATGCTCCAATGTCGCTAACGACTCCTATTGCCTGTGTTGTCCCTCTATCCAGCAGTTTTGTGACAACAGCTTGACTAATATCTACTGCAACAACTTTTACTCGTGCAGGTATCATGTTTCCTACAGCAATTGAATGTAACATAGTAGACAACATAAGTACCATCTTTGTATCTGTCAATATTTCTCTGTATCTATCTTGCGCCTCTATGACATCAGTAATCACTCCTGGAATTGGACCATCATCTCTAATTGATCCACAGAGTGCGTATTGTACATTATTCTTAATACACTCATACATGATTCCTGATTTTAGAACATTTTTCTTTACCATTTGTTCGATAGATCCAGCTCTGAAAACTTCATTTATGGCTTGCATGTGATTTCTGTGACCACGAATTGCCAAGGTTCCATTTTTTACATTCATCCCCAATGATGTGCCAAATAGCGAATTTTCTATATCATGTACAGCTAATGCATTGCCTGTGAGTAATCCATCAATATAGCCCATCCTTATCATCTTGGCCAAAAATTCTGCGGCACCGGAATGGACAACTACTGGTCCTGCCGTGACTATTATTTTTCCACCAGTACTTTTGGTATTATAAATATCTCTTGCAATCTTTCTAGCAATTTGTTGAGTTGGTCTTTCGCTTGAACTCGAACTACTCATAAATTGAAAAATGTCTACACCTTCCCTTGGTCGCTCTTCAGGTAATATCCTAACTCCTTTTTCACCCGTTACAATACTATCTCCTTTACGAATATCACGAATTTTTCTACATTCGGCATTATTGTTTCTGATATCAACAACAATACACTTATCCATCATCATATTCTGAACATCAATCCATTCATTGTTGAGAAAAATTTGTGTTGCATTATTAGTGGTACTGTAGAAATCAATTGGCATTACCATATCATTGGGGGCAGCCTTTAGGATGACTCCATCAATCTTCGTAGGTTGAGCCCCTTCGATGTAGATTGATGCTAATAATTGGTCAAGATGTTTTTTGTCATTTCCTGATATCAATAATCTTGTATAACTTAATTCATCTTTCTTTTTCCCTACATGAAATTCAAGAACATTAAAATCGCCCTTTAGGTCCATAATTTTGTCGAAAATTCTTGTCAAGATCATTGAATCAATAAGGTGACCCTTAATCTCTATAGACTGTTCGTATTTTCTTTTCAAGGATTATCACTAATTAATGTGAGCACTGTTAAATTGGAAGTATTAATTTTCCGCTATACTCAGGAATATTTTCATTTTTAATAATATTATTAATAATTTCGTCTTTCTTAACCTCAATAAACCATTGCGCTACAGATTTTGCGATGCCACTTTTATCGCATATTGCAATTAAGTATCCATTTTGATCCTTTATAGAAGCGAAATAGTTCTCTTCCCCAACAGGTTCCCAGTTGTTATTGTTATTATCCTTCAATGCTAAAGCCGGCATGGCAACATTTCCAGTATATTTGTTCAAAATATCTTGAGCCACTCTTACTCGTTTCTCGCCCATTTTAAGAGCCGTAAAATACTGCATTTATTGAGTATATACCCTGCTTTCATATTTGTGTTTAGCTAGATTTTATATGAGCAGCGCAACCCCTTCGATAAAACAAGTCTGGAGCCAAATACAGTTTAATTTACGTATCTCAACTGCCTGTACCATTTCAATGGCCAAAATGATTCCTCAGCGATACTTTAAGGCAGCACCATTTATCGCATCAGCAGTAAGTCGGACATATCAATTGGTGGGGCAGACATGTAAGGAATGTCAACTGTTTGGCCCACCACCTTGCGTAGAGTTATCTTTTAAATTCGGTGATACGATTTCATTTGTAAGCTAAATAAGATTTAGTGATCTCTTTTAAGCAAAACTTAAAAACTGGATTACCAAGCAAGAGAATGGCTCCCGTGTGCAATCATGTGCTCATTCAGTTGTTTTTGACTCACTCACTGAATTATGAATGAAAACGTAATAGGTTATTGATTTGAAGTTGAAGACGGAAACGCAAATCACAATAATCCTCCTAACAGGACTTACACACCTACATGATTAGGTCACTTTATCAATATTGCATACGTAAATTTTAATTCGGTAGGAACACACTGGTCGGCTGCCTAACAGCCATGATCAGTTGCAAAGTAACATTGTCACTAACTATAAATTTTACAAAAAATTACATCTTATTCATTTTATTTCGAGTTACCATTTACCTTTTGCAATATTTCAAGCACTATGTCAGGCTCACTCTTTACAATATAATCATTAGCAGATTTTAAGAACACTTGTAGTGACTGTTTGGAATATCCATCGAATTCATATTCTTTTGCTTGAACGGCCATTTCGAGCTTGTCCATATTATGAACAAACTTGGCACTATCAGTTGAATTCTCAACGTATTCATGCCAAATATCGAGATATTTTTCACGGAGAGGACCGGGTAACTTGGAAAGGATTATTTTCATCGCCTTGCCTTCTACTAACGCTTTTTTCTCAGGTGATATGCTATCAGGCATTTTGTCACCCACAAGAGATTCAGCTAGATCATGAAGATTGGCCATTTTCATTATGTGCTCCGTATGTAAATTTAGTATATCCGCCAGAACCATGGAGATCGTACACATAGAGTAGGAATGATCCGCAACCGATTCAGGCGAATCGATCTTTGATTTGTGTATCCAACCTTCCCTCTTTATTTTTTTAAGCTTGCAAACAACGCGGAAAAAAGATACAATATTGGATATCTGGCTTTTTTCTAAATTCATTCATATGTCTTAGTATATTTAATTCATATTAATGTGATGAAATTTCCAAATTCTATGCAGTTGAATGTAGGATGTATTGAGCAATTGAAGTATATTTAGGGACAATAATAAAGTTAGATAGCGTATGATCAAGAAAATATAGCAAGAAACTGCTTACTAAAGCCATGATTATTGTAATCAAAATCAACAATAATACATTTCGTGTCTGCCGCAATGTTATACTGTTGCAAACTCTGTTTGTTTTTACTATTTAAATCTAATTGAGTTTAATTCAACTTCCAAGGAATGTCATTTCGTTTTTGTCGTTTATTGGTCACTCTTGCAAGAACAAAGAATAGATCTGACAATCTATTTAGATATGTGAGGATTTGCTGACTTATTTTCTGTTCTTTCGCAAGTGCAACTGCAGATGTTTCAGCGCGTCTTACGACAGTTCTGCAAATATGTAATAAAGATGATTCAATAGTTCCTCCCGGAAGTATGAAATATGTTATTGGTGTGAGCTCGGATTCGAAATTATCAATATACTTTTCAATATTGGAGATCATCTCTTCTTTAACTAGTAATTTATTCTCTTTCAAACTGCTGGGATTTGCCAATTCTGCCCCCAGGACGAATAAATCCTGTTGAATGCTAACTAGAATTTCTTTTATGTCAGTAAAAATTGAATTGCTTTCAATATTGGAAATCAAGTATCCTATATGAGAATTTGCTTCATCCACTTCTCCATATGCAATTATTCTCAAGTTGGATTTCGAAATGCGCGAACCATCTATTAAGCCAGTTACACCTTTGTCGCCAGTTTTAGTATAAATTTTCAAGATAGAGATAAGATACCAACAACCATAAATTACTTTTACGATATTATCATGAATATAATTGTGTGATTCTTAATATCTAATTGAGGGGGTAAGGTGGATTGCGATATCCAATAAAAAGGCCATGGGTAGTCGAAATTTAGTAAGAGTGAACCTCTATCTTGTGTTCTTTTAGATATTTCTTTTTCTTAAATCGTTCGTTACACTTTTCACACTTGAAAGGCTTTTCAAATTCCATAAGGAATCTTTTTCTTCTTTCTTCAGGTGTTTCCACGACCACTTTTAAATCTGTATTATCCATTATAACTAGAATAAAAAACTTGTTATAGTTTATTTACTTTAAGGAAGATAGTACTAGACTTTTGGACAAGTATCGCTCTACATAGCTAAATGCTTCTCAAGACAAGATTATATATAATTTGTACAAAAGGTTAGCTGTGCCGTCGTAGCTCAGCCTGGGAGAGCACTCGACCTATGTGGGGTGAAGCTGAAGACCGAGCTGTCGTGAGCTCAAATCTCACCGACGGCATAATAGATTTATCAAGACTTTTTCAAAATCATGTTAGAGCTTGGAAGGATCTCTAGCTTATCAAGAATTAGGGAAAATTGTAGAAATATCTAGCGTAAAAATATGCAGGACTCTTATTTATCAAAACTTGATTCATTTTCAGAAATTGCTCATTGCCTAACATACTCTTGTGCCCAAGATCTTCTAGACTTATTAGTTTGATCTTTTTTAAGGTAACTCTTTTTTATTTCGATAACAGCCGGTAATATCTTTAAAACTTAACATGAAAGATCGGATCGAAACTATCTCTATTTCTTTGGCTTTGCTTAAACTTAAAAGTCGCTAGAGCCACCAGCACTGAACTTGCTGCCCTTTATACTAACAATACCCTCTTGGTCATTTATTCACTTTAAGAACTCTAGATCAAGAGGATGACTTACTATCATCTTTGTACCTCGCAGATAAAAGGCAGGAGCCATCCCAGTCTTCCTAATGACATTATTACGAATCGCTTCTGTGTCAAGTCCCTCTTTCAAAATAGTCTCTAGAGTGTAGATACTTTTACCGTTTGCACTCCTATCAAATATTAAAGAAACAACCAAGAGTGGATCTACTTTGGAAAATACCCTTTTTAACATACTATCGAGATCATTGAACTTGTTTACCACATCTTCTACTTCGCCCAAGACTAGAGCATTTGATGAATCTCCTTTATAAAAATAGCTGAATTTAAACAGAACATGGAAAAAGTATATGATATCAGAAATCGCTTTTTGTAGGAATATTCTGAGTATGACTTGGGTTGAGTCGAAACGGAAAAATTATTGATGTTACCGACAAAATCATTATTATGTATGTGAATGTAAGACAAATACATATGACGAATCCTTTAGTAATTGCATTCAAGCGAATCTTTTGTAATCATGATAGTACTTTTTCGTATAGAAAGTACAATGATTTTGATTTCTTTGAATATGATAAATGTATGAACTGTGAAAAAGTAGTGAGATATCTTAGGGGTTTTGACGAAAGCATTAGAGGGTGATAACATTTAGCATTAATCTTCCAATTTTGATTATTCTTTGGTGGGTAGGTGCCGTAATCGCTGGTATATCACTCCTGATTCCACAATACAACTACTATCTTATTGGGGGCTCTTTGGGATGGATAACGGTGGTAATAACATCAGGCCTAATCATATATGCAATAAAAAGAAATAATAAAGAAAGTCAGAAAAATATGCCGTCGAAAATTAGTTGATTTCTTTGCCGCCTTGTTCTTCAATTACTACAAGAGTAACAGTAGATGTTATACCGGGAATCTTTCTTATTCTGCTAGTTATTGTATGATTCATTGTTTCAGTATTGTCTGACTTTACTTTTACGAAAATATCATGAACGCCATATGTTCCACGTACTTCTCTTACATCAGGCAGCTTCGCAATTTCGGTGATTATTCTTTCTTCCGAACCAAGTGTGCAATTAACAAGTATGTATGCAGTAGACAATGATGCTTCTAGAAATTTAGTGTATTTTAGTCTTTTCTATGAACTCGATTTTTGCGATAAAATATGAGACATTTACTATTTTAACGTATAAAGTTTGTAGAGTTCACCGGTTCGCTTGCTTACATAATTCCATTCTCTTGCACTGTAGTTAACTTTAACAAATTTTTGTCTCAATTCAGGATGTAACCTTACATATACATCATCGCCTATCGTGATATTATTCGACTTTGTTAAAGATGTCATTTTTGATGAGACACTCATACAATATCCAAGAATATCCAGTGAAGTTTCATCACGACCATACTGAACAATGATGTTTTCGCCCTCATCAATTCCAATTTTTGCACTCAAGTCTGGATAATCATACTGATTTAATATAGGATTTAGTCCATTCTTAATAATAGTCAGCATGGACATTCCACATCTGACAGCTCTATCACATACTACAAACTTGTTAGATAAAGAAGGAAAGAATGCAATTACTGCGTCTCCCACATATTTCAAAACAAAACCTCCATACCTATACACGGCTGATGACATTTCATAAGTGAAGGCGCGTATTATTGTGACTAATTTGTCAACTGGAATGGTCATTGAAAGATTTGTTGAACCTACTAAATCTACATACAAAATAACAAGTGGAATCTTGGAGTTGACATGATTTTTCAGAAATTTCTGTCCGGAATCCAAATTTGAATCATACTGGTATCTCCTCTTTAGCGCCTTCCATATCCTATCCTGTGTTTGCTTTATTTGAGTGTCAGTATCGTATATTGCATCTGATTCCACCTTAGATTTCTTCTCACCTGTAATCATAGAGATAAAAGGAGATGGGCTTTTAGTGTGATTTTGAGACTTGGTTTTATCCACTTCCTTATTGGCTGCTGTCATAAATTATGATCCTTCCGATCCTTTTGATAGTTATCAACCAATAATAAGATACTGTAATGGTTATACATACCAATTGCTTTATAAATTCAAACCATATAAACCCTATATGGTTTTACTCACTCATTATATCTTATTTTTTAATAATTTATATTATTTATAGCGCCTATCCAGTTTAATTAATCGTTAAGGGATTATTCCTTTCTAACTTTACCTAAATCTTGAATCTTTACAACGAATTTATTCTGGCAATCAGGACAAATAAAAAATGCTGTTGCATAGGCTCCAGTTACATAATATTCAAAGTCGATTACTGACGCAGTCATAGGGGTTTCATTATTGCAATACATACACAAGATAACCATTGATTTGATACGTTCGATTATCTCCTGTTTTGCGTTAGCAAGATGAGGATTACCTAACCCAATCACCTATCGTTAATATCCTAAGCTTGTATAAATTATTGACGTAAGTAAATTAATGTCACACAATAGTGAGGAGTAAAATTCATCCTTCCCTCCCTCGTAGGTGATTTGGATATTAAATTAAATAATTTATGATAATAAATTATGGGTCGAACCATTCCTTCGTATAGACTTGCATCAGAAAGAGAAAAAAGAAAGTGGAAAATATTTAAACAAGAATTGGACAAAAGCGAAAAAAAGTTGTTTGATGAAATGATGTCTTATCCCCGACTGTATAATGCTGCTGGAGTAACGGCTTGCAAGCCTGTCTTATTACATCCGAATCTTATGTCTATAGTGTTTAAACATTATAAGCAACTGAAAAAAATAGAAACCTTACATTTGTCCAAGTAACTTAGGTAAGCCAGCTTCTTATATCTTGTATTAGTAACTTCTATCTGTAATTGACGCATCGAATCATCCCTTAACATTCTTATTGTTTCGATGTCTTCTTGATGGTTTTATCATATGATAAGGTTATGATTACAATGAGTTAAGACAAATACAAAAAAATTGATTGGATATGGGCAGTCTTCATATTATTATCTATTTATTGGTAACTTGCTTGTAAGCTGTAATGATCTATTTGAGAGATAGGAATACTTGCAGACGTAAGAATTAATACAAACGGAGCCTTTTCTCCCGAGCCTATGTCAGGAGGATTTGCATATGTAAATTGTGTTCCGACAACTTGATTGTTGATGTCATAAAAAATTCCTACGATTCTTACAAATGTGGCAGTAGATGGGTAATTATTTTTTATTTCCCCTACTACATGCAAATAACCTATAGAATCTGTAAATGAGTTATGGCTCAATATTTGAAGTCCGTCGAGATTATTCTCTATGGATTCTTCTGTCAGATTTGTGCTTACCTGTCCATATGTGGAGTTTATCAGACCTGAGAAAACAAGTATTAAAGAAATGAGAATTATTGGGAATATTACACAATAAACACTCATAATCTGTCATATAGAGTTATTCATTTAAGGTTTCTCAAGTATTAGTTTATTTTATTCAGAAATTACCAAACGTGGACTATAATTCATCAACCACAGTAACATTAAAAAAGGAAGAGATTGTAACTCATAGATTAAAAAAATTGAAGAGCAGTTGTTAGATACAGGCCAAGAATGCGGCTGCATAATTGTGTATAGTAGAATATCCTTTTCCATTTGCCTTCATATTGACTATGTATTCTATAATTTTCTCTTCTATTAATCGAGGGTTATTTCCACAAAAAAGATCCTTTTCGCCCATAAATTCCTGAAATTAATTTGATTTAAAGAAAGACTAATTAGGACCAAAGTATATCTTGAGTAAGGATATCTATTTTTGAGAATCCCAAATAAAGATAATGATGGCTTTGGCAAAGTATTAAATGCTCTCTTTGTTAATATCGAAGATGCTTATTTGCGTAGCATGAAACCAATTCTGACTACAACAGAGATTAATGTGATGCTTCAGGATGGTTCTGTTACAAAGTCTTCCACTTTTGACCCACAATCCACAATTCAGTTTTACCGTTCCTTTCTTAAAGATCTACAAAACTGGGAGGTTGGCGATATTCAAGAAACAACAGGCGAACTGAATCGCATTTTTTGTCAGATTTCAGCCAATCTAGACAATTATACTATCAAAGGATTTTTTGGGATACAATTCAATATTTTACCATACTATAAACCAGATAAACAAGTTATACAGATACAAAAAGAACTGCTTGATCTTTCGACAGAGAATTCTACATTATTAGAATCAGTAGCAAATATTGGTAACCAGACGATAAAACAAGAATTAAAGAACATGTCGCTTGATGATTTAGAATTTGGAGATTTGTTTGAAAGGTTACTTGAAAATCAAGAATTAGTTGGGAATCTGGAAAAAAAAATCAAGAGCATTGAAAGAAAGTATCCACAGCTGGAAGGAGCTGAGAAAAAAAGAAATTCATTGTTTTACGAATTGAATAACTTGATCATAAAGGTTTACCAGGTCTCTCCTATCTTGATTGATTATAATAGGCTTATGCAGGGTGAAGAAGGTATCATAGTATACTTTGATATTGAACCAAAGGCTGATCCGAAGGGAAAAAACTCCAGCAAAGTGGTAAATCTTGCAAGGATGAACGCTCACGCAAGAAAAGAAATTTCTGACCTTTTCAAAGAAATTAGTTCATTATTGAGTAAAAAGCGTTCATAACAACTCCTATTATACCAATAAAAACAAAATTCATAATATTGGTCAAATAAGGGTTATTTGGTTGAACGATTCTAGCAAGATGTACGTTAAAAACAAGATTCCGTCAGTAGAGGACATTTTTAGAGCACAAAAATTAATGGACAAGGCAGCAGTGAGAAAGACGCCATTATCAAAATCAAATACGTTTTCAACAATTGCACGAACAAATATCTTCCTAAAATTCGAGTCATTTCAGCGAACCGGCTCCTTCAAGGTTAGGGGAGCGTACGCAAAAATCAATTCCCTAACAGACGAGCAATACAAATCAGGAATTATTGCTGCTTCGGCGGGCAATCATGCCCAAGGCGTTGCCTACGCTGCTCAGAGAAGAAACATCAAATGTAACATAGTAATGCCAAAAAATGCCTCTCCTGCAAAGGTTGCTGCCACTCGTTCTTATGGCGCAAATGTGATTCTTTCGGGAGACACATATGACGAATCATGGAAAACAGCTGATTCTTTGTCAAGGGAGTATGGATATTCAATTATCCATGCATTCGATGATCCAATAGTCATTTCAGGTCAAGGTACTATTGGTCTGGAACTTATGGAAGACTTAAAGGATATTGACAAGATCTACTTACCGGTTGGCGGTGGCGGTCTTGCCTCAGGGGTATCTTTAGCGATAAAGGCTAGAAGACCTAATGTCAAGATTATTGGAGTTGAGTCCAAACAGTTCCCAGCTATGAAAAAATCAATTGACCATGGAAGTCTATGTGATATTAAAGGTGGATTTTCTATTGCTGATGGTATTTCTGTCAAATCTCCTGGAGAGCTTACTTTTGAAATATGTTCAAAATATTTGGATGACATCGTTACTATAGATGACGTTGCTATTGTAGAGACTATGTTTATGCTTATGGAAAGGGAAAAGGTTGTAGTTGAACCCGCTGGCGCAGCGAGTCTGGCATATATACTTTCGAGTAGTAAAGTAAGAAACAATCAAAACATTATTTCTATCCTTTCTGGAGGTAATATTGACATGTATCTTTTAGGACAAATAGTATCAAAGGGATTAATGCAGATGGGAAGATTGGTTAAAATCTTTATTCAATTACCCGACAAACCAGGAGCTCTAAAAAATGTTGTGGATAAAATAGCCGAACTCAGTGTTAATATAGTTCAAGTTGAACATGATCGCCTAAGTTCCAACGTTGCAGCCGGTTCTGCTGGAGTTTATCTCAGCTTAGAGTTAGAAAATGAAAAACATTCAAGGAAACTTTTAGATTTTCTGAAGCAGGAAAAAATGGTTTTTAAGATTGTGCCTTAGCTGCAGTAGCAATATTCTCTGAAACCGGCTTTATCTGCCGTAGAACCGCCAATCTTGACCAGAACAAATTCATTCTTCGCCCTAGCATAAGAGTCATTCAAATTTCGCTGATTTTCACGTAAAATTTGATACTCATCCATAGATAATTTCTTGCGTAAACCAATTTCGTCTTCGAGATTCATGTCCTTTGCTATTTCCTTGTAACCTGCTTGAATAACTCCGCTAAATACCATAGCACTGCTGCCACTTCCATATGACGCAAATCCTATTCTATAACCTTCGATATCGTGATTTTTCTTGTACTCATATTCTAGTAAACTTCTTAATCCCATATACATAGACGCGGTATACAAATTACCTATACTATTAGAAGCTTCAAGCGAGCTTGACATTTTTTTCTCGTACACCTCGTTGTAAAAGGAAGTTTGCATGAATGCTTTTCTAAATTGCTCATCAGCCTTCATAAACTCTTTATCTGCTAAAATGGATTCTATAGTTCCTCGACTATCATTTAATACCGGTTCATGAAATCCTATCTCTTTGATAACATGCTGCCATCGCGGAAGTGTTCTCCATTCATGTCTCAGTAAATATGCAAGTGCCTTTTCTCCCATTCTCCTATATGGTAAATGCACTGTAAACAAATCAATGTAATCGGTTATGGATTCGCCATCTTTAATATGAATTAATCCTGTTCTCATTGCCTTTTCCTTATAACTATCAAAGGCCTTTCTAACCTGTATTAAATATAGTAAATTGGAGTATAGTCCATTTACAAGTGGAGTTTCCTTCCCAAACGGTCTATAGAAATCATACTCATTCTTGATTATGGTTGAAGTGACTTTTGGATCTAGTGCAAGCAATCTAGGTTGCTCCTTTATTAAAAGCGCTACTGCTCCTGCTCCTTGTGTATATTCTCCAGCAGATCCTACGTCGTATTTGGCTATGTCACTCACAACAACAATGGCGGCCTTGTCATTGTTCTCTTCTGCTCTAATCCAATTGGTATTGTCGTAAATTGCGTAAGATCCGCTGACGCATGCAAATTTACATTCTATTCCTCCCGCATGCTCAAATGAGCCATCACCGTACACCTGTTCCAGCATACCTATAACAAATGAGTTTAATGCCTTTGATTCGTCAAGACTTGATTCGGTTGCTACATACAATCTGCCAATATCGTTAGGATGTAAGTTATTCTTCTTCATCAGTTCAAGACATGCGTTAGATGCCATACATGCTGAATCCTGATTTGTATCTACCAGGGCCATTTTTTTTATGCCAATGCCATGTTCTAATTTTTGGGGATCAATTCCTCTTGCCTGAGCAAAATCTTTGTAGTCGATATACAATTTTGGAACGTATATAGCAAGGTCGTCAATGCCAGCTGGCATATTAAGAGTTTTTCTCACTTTAGACATTTAAAGGTACTTGTTGATATTCGCGTCTGATTAAAAGAAAATCGTTAAAAAATTGGCATGTTTTTAAGAAAAATCCATCATTTATGTCAGACAATTAATATGATTGTTCCAAGTACTTTTGGCTTTTTCAATATACCTAAAAGACAACTTAAGACAAATCAACAGAGATTCCAGAAAATAATTCTAATCCTGTGTGCATGGGGCACTTTATTACTCACTATTGAATTACCTAATGGACGCGTATGGTTTCGTAGAAATTATTACGTTCATGCGCAAGGAAACCAATCTGCTTAATTGCTGCAACTATCTTATCTGAAGTTAATTCTGTGGATCTAGCGCCGGTCGCACTTACTACTTCCTCACCGATTAAAGTGCCTCCAAAGTCATCAGCCCCATAGGTTAATGCAAGTTGAGCCATTCCAATACCATTTGTAAGCCATGAAGATTGGAGATGATCGATAAGTCCTGAAAAGATTATTCTCGAAATTGCGATCGTTTTTAGTAATTCTAAACCTCCAGAGGAATATTTTATTATCCCATCTGCTTGCATCTTCGTGTTATTCGGTTCAAAGCTCCATGGAATAAACGACATAAACCCACGAGTCTTTTCTTGCAAATCTGCGATCTTTATCAAATGTCTTGCGCGTTGTTCAATATCCTCTCCAGTACCGTACATCATCGTAGCTGAAGATTTTATACCCAAATCGTGGGCTTGTTTCATAATATTTAACCACTCATCACTTTTTATTTTCAGTGGACTAATTCTTGACTTTACATCATCATCCAGAATTTCTGCACCAGCACCTGGCAATGAGTCCAAACCTGCTTTTTGCAATCTGGACAGTACTTCTTTAGTGCTGCTCCTTTCGACCTTGCAAATGGTATCAATTTCAGAAGCTGAAAGTCCATGAATGGCGACATCAGGGCACTTTTGCTTAACTGTTCTGAACGCCTCTTCATAATACTCAATCTTGAGATCTGGGTTATGACCTCCTTGCATCAAAACCTGACTTATTCCGAAATGATCTCTTGCCGTAACAACTCTTTTTACCACGTCTTCTATAGATAACGTATATCCTTCTGAATCACCAGGGGCTCTGTAAAACGCACAAAATTTGCAATAAGTTATGCATACGTTAGTATAATTTAGAATGATGTTATTAACAAATGTTGCAACTTTACCAAATAGTTTTTCTCTTAGTATATTTCCAATAATGCCCAGGGCGTAGGGATTGTCTGATTTTAACAAACGGATGCAGTCATTCAAGCCCAATCTATTTCCGTGCAGCACTTGATCTAGAATATCACTAACATCAGATTTCTGGATTAATTCCTGTGCAAATAAGCTCATGAACTATATCTTTCATGACGTTTGTCAAGGATATTTAATCTTTACAAACATTGTCAAAAAAAGCGAAGATTTTATAGTCGATGTAGACATCATCTAAACAATTTGTTACAGAGTATTTCAGGCAGTTCAAATGCTGTCGAAAAGGTCATCCATGGAGAAGAATTATCATTCAACGATGGCTTGGAACTACTCAATAACGAAAATGTCTTCGTCTTGGGTGCCGCTGCAAATTTGGTAAAAAAAAAACTAACTGGTAACGTCGTAACTTTTGTTGCTTCATATTACCTGAATTATACTAATGTATGTGCGGCAAGTTGCCCGCTTTGTGCTTTTTATAGAAAAGGAGACGAATCAGATTCGTATACCCTTACAATCGAACAGATACTATCAAGAGCAAGAATAGCAATAAACGATATGAAGGCCACAGAGCTTCACATAGTCGGTGGATTCCATCCAAAATTGGGACTTGATTATTATGAAAAAATGATAAGGGAAATTAAGAAAGAATTTCCATCAATAACAGTAAAAGCGCTTACACCCGCGGAAATTCATTTCATTTCTCATATAACCAAGAATTCTGTAAAAGAAGTTCTTTCTAGATTAAAGGCGGCTGGATTGGATGCTCTACCTGGTGGAGGAGCAGAAATATTCAGTAAAGAGATAAGAGACACAATAGTACGGGGCAAGTGTTCTGGCGATGAATGGCTCAAGACAGCTGAAATCGCGCATGAAATGGGAATAAGATCAAATTGTACTATGCTTTTTGGTCATGTTGAGGAACCCAAGCACATTATTGATCATCTAATTAAGGTTCGACAATTACAAAGAAAAACGGGAGGTTTTATCACTTTTATCCCATTGAAGTTTAGCCTTGATAATACAGAACTTGAGCAAAAGGGATTAATTGACAAGGAAAGTTCATCACTATATGACTTGAAAGTAATTGCTCTATCAAGACTCATGCTGGCTACTACTATGAAAAATATTTCTGTATATTGGGTTGCACTTGGAAAAAAATTAGCTCAGGTCGCACTATCCTATGGAGGGAACGATCTAGTTGGTACTGCATATTCAGAAGAGATCTTCAAGGCCGCTGGCAAATCCACGGGAACATCAATTCAAGAATTAGCATATTTGATTAAAGACGCAAAATATGTTCCCTTACAAAGAGATACGTTTTTCAATATTCTATAGCATATGCATTTGATTGAAAGTCATCATCAGTATTTTTGGATTTTCTTACTGTTACTATCTACCAAGAGAATTTCATCATATGAAATAATATTATTACTCTTGGCTTTTTGAAGCAGTGTTAGTATAGAATTCTTACCCTCCTCTCCCATGC
>JALYLJ010000038.1 GCA_030774295.1 Thermoproteota archaeon | reverse complement strand
ATTTATAACAATGAGGATTTCATAATAAATAACGAATTCGCAAAGAACGTTGAAAAGGGACTAGCTGATAAACCAAAACGTATATCGCCCAAGTTTTTCTACGACAAAATCGGATCAAAACTATTTGAAGAAATATGCGACCAGCCAGAATATTATCTTAATCGAGTCGAAGCTCAGATATTAAAAAAATCTGCAAGTCAGATTATTGACATACTTGAGGAAAAAGCAATAAGCGTTATTGAACTAGGAAACGGAAATTCCCAGAAAACGAGAATACTGTTACGTCCTTTTCTTGCAAATCGGAAGAATGTTACTTACTTTCCGATAGATGTTTCACTAAAAATGTTAAAAAAATCCATCATAGACTTATCAAGAGAGTATCCGAATTTACGAATCTTCGGCGTTTGTTCGGATTATGTCAAAGGACTAATCAAGATAAATGAATTTATGAAATTTAAAAGAAACATTCCTGACAAAAGGTTAATAATATTCTTAGGATCAAGCATTGGAAATTTTGATCCCAAAGAGGCGTACGCATTTTTGCATTCTTTATCAAAATATATTCGCAATGACGATGCACTACTGATTGGTTTTGACCTTGAAAAAGATAAATCAATTTTAGAGAAGGCGTATAATGACAAGAAAGGTATAACATCACAATTTAACCTGAATGTTTTGTCAAGAATTAATAAGGAACTTGATGGAAGCTTTGAATTATCGTCATTTGAACACAAGTCATTTTATAATTTACGTGAGCATAGAATTGAAATGCATTTGGAATCAAAGTTAAATCAAAAAATAAGAATCGGAGCTATTGGTAAGGAGTTTCATTTCAAAGAAGGTGAAACCATTCACACAGAAAATTCTTACAAATATTCAAAAAATAGACTTTATGGATTAGTTAAGAACGCAGGTCTTCAAGTGATCACAAACTTTACTGATCCAAAGAATCAGTACAGTTTAATCTTGCTAAAGAAGATCCCTTACGCATCTAAATCCTGAAAAAGGAATTCTTTCATGTGGTTTGAAATAGTTTCTGTAACTGTTTCTAATTTGGGACCGCGGAGTTGCGAATGATCCTCCACGTAAGACTTTTTGATTAATTGCCCACTTGTCCGTGTATTCTGAAAACTTTGATCTAAATCCAGGATACAAGACATATTCAGAGGAAGTCCACTCCCAGACATCGCCTAGCATTTGATGACAACCATAGTAACTTTTTCCTTGAGGATAGGATCCAATTTGACAAGGCGCCCAATTCCAAGATTCCAACAGGTTTGCGTTATGATCAGAAGGTAACTCGTCTCCCCACGGGTAGATAGTCTTTTTCTCCAAATCTTCGTTCCAGCTTGCGGCTTTTTCCCATTCTGCTTCGGTTGGTAATCTTTTGCCTGCCCACTTTGAATATGCATCTGCCTCATAGTAGCTAACATTTGTAACTGGTTCATCTGGTGAAATTTTATTCAGACCACCAAAATCTTTCTTGTACCAGTACCCTTCCATTTTTTGCCAGTATAATGGCCCGTCCCATTTCTTTTCATTTACAATGTCCCAACCATCTGATAACCAAAATCTGTAATCTTCGTAACCCCCAGCATCGATAAATGCCATAAATTGCTTGTTTGTAACAGGATACGTGTCAATCTCATACGCGTTGACATAGGTTTTATGTTCGGGTACTTCATTGTCATAACAAAAGTCACTTCCAGAAAATCCGAGTTCATACAGACCTCCGGGTATTTTCAACATCCCTTGCACTACGGCAAGATTATCAATATTGTTGAGCCTTTTATTGATTCTAGGTTGATAGTTGTCTTCTGCATCATCAAATCTTTGGAAATAGTGCTGAAGATCATAAATCAAGAGCTCCTGGTGTTGCATTTCATGCTGATTGGCCAATTCAATATCATATACCAAATTGCAAGTCAATGCGTTGTTCCTTTCTATGTTATCCAGAAATTTTAGAAACATCTCTTCGATTAAAGACCGATATTTTAATGTCTCGGAAACTTTAGGTCTCGGGAATTTTCCTCTGTCTGATTTTGGCAATATCTTTCGGTATCGTTGATAATACGAATTAAGATAATCTGTATTAATTGAATCAGCATCAATATTCTGTTTGTATTTTTCAAGTATCTTTTGGAAAAACCAAGTAACATGTGCAGCATGCCAGTTTGGAGTACTTCCAAATGGATCAGATTGCATTACTGCGTCTTCTATTGAAATTGGTTCAAAAATAATTGAAGTAGTATTTCTTACATTCAAAAAATCCAGACGTAACCTGTTCACATCACTTGTTG
>JALYLJ010000037.1 GCA_030774295.1 Thermoproteota archaeon | reverse complement strand
CGAATTATCCAGGCCGCAAAGATTGCATTGAATCAAAGCAATTTTATAGATGCGGAGCGACTAGCCAATAATGCTAGCGATATTTCTGCAGTAATTACGGAGTCATTTGAGACGTCCAAGGATATGATAAGTAACGCAACTGCTAAAATAGAAAATGTGCAGGGGACAAACATTGATACTGCCCAAGCATCAGAATTCATATCAAAATCAAACATTGAATTTTCCCAGGGAAATTACCCCAAGGCCCTGGAATACGCGACTCTGGCTATCAACAGTTTGGACAATACAAAACAAGAAAAATTATCACTTAATACAAGTACTTTCACCTTTATTCTTTTGATTCCAATTGCAGCATCAGTTGGCATTTACATATTTAAAAAGTACAGAAAAAACAATAGTTCGCAGTTACAGGCAAGTGCTACTATCAGAGAGACTCAGTTAAACTCCGATTTATCACCTGACACTTTCAGCGAAAATAACTTTATTGAGCAAGATTCTTCCACGAAGGAACTTAAAAATAACGATGATTCTATTCAATCTGATCTCCACAAGTTAATTGCCGACATTATCAAACAAAAAAGAAACTTGAAACGAGAAGAAAAGGAAATTTTGTTCTATATTTCTGACAATGAAGGAGCAGCATTTGAAGGAGAAATTAGGAATAGATTCATACTTCCAAAAACGAGCCTCTGGAGACTCATAAAACGTCTTGAGAGAGAAGATATGATTGAAGTAACAAAGATAGGCGGACAGAATTTAATCAAACTCAAGTTTCCAAAATCATGAAAAGCCCGTATAAAAGTATACAATACCATCTATCAAATTATTTTCGAAAATAATGTTTTAAAATTTGAGAATTCGCTCAAATGCAATTTCCCAGCCTTTTGGACCGATTCCATTTACCTTCTGTAATTTATCAATTTGTAAACTTTCCCAACTACCATCGGATTTCTGAACAAGCATAGGTATATCAACTAAAGTTAGCATGGGTTCATCATTTTTACTATCGCCAATTCCAATGAAAATAACGTCATTTGCATACTCTTTACGGTAAAAATCCATTAGAATTCTAACAGCTGTTCCCTTGTCATTACCATACGTAATATCAAAATATTGTGAACCAGGTATCATTTTTAATCCAGCTTTTTGAATAATATTTTCGAACTTGGTAATTTCGTTATTATCTAGTTGTACTATCGTCTCACTGTATTTTCTTTTCATCATTCTCTTCGCATAGTCTTGAGGCAACTTGGTGATGTTTGAAAGTTCCGATAAAGTTAGGTCGTTCACTCCCTTGAAATTAATGTCGTGTTTGGCCCTAATTTGTTTTAGTAACGATCTAATCTTATTTGCGGGTGCTCCAGTTTCAATTATATAATTATGTCGGAATTTCTTTGAAGTACCAATCGTAATTTTTTTAAAATAATCCGTGGGCACTATTGTAGCTCCTCCATTTTCTACTATAATCGGCTCATGAAGATCTAACTCTAATTTTATTTTATTCTGTTCCAATTCCGTTTTTGAAGAACAAAATATTAAATGCATTTTATTTTGTACGATCTTTTGTACTAGTTCTTTCATTCTATTAATATCTGGAAAATGAGAATCTAGTAATGTTCCATCAATGTCGGTAAAAATAATTTTTTGCATGTTACATATTACGCTTATAAATCCCCGTTTATAAATAGACTCAAGTCAAGTCCAATATTAAATTATTTAGAACACCTTCTGTGGACTTTCAGACCGTGTCAAATTTAGGATTAAACACATCATAGTTTCTATCATCCACCTTATCATTCAGACTACATTTTCGCAGAATATGAAGCACCTCAAATTTTCACGGCTAGGTTGCAACCGCTGTATTGGATAGACGCCATCTCATTATTCTATAGATTACAATTAGTGAAAGTACTAGAAATGCAAATATCAAATCCCTATAGAATGCGATAGCGCCAAATGATTGAAAACCTGTTGCATATGTTTCACTCAAATATAACAATGAAATTAGGATAGAAATAAAAAGAAAGTTTCTAGACATGTTCCTATATTTTATTAGCATATTATCTTGGTAGTCCCTAACACCATACATGTCTTTTAGAGTAAATAGAAAATAGAGTAGAGGTGTTATGAACAAATAAACATCAGGGATCAAATATCCTTCATCTGTATTGCTCCCGCCAACTATGATATAATAAAATAAGAATAGAATTCCTAGATCTATTACAAACTTTCTTAATACAAACCTCCCTTGGTGTTCAAATCGTTGTAATAGCGAATAAAATTCAATCCAACCTGTTATAATAACAAAATATCCATAAAAGAGAACCGTAGCAAATAACAGATGTCCGGGTATTGAATAAAAGGGAATAAAAATGGTTTTTGATGAATCGATACTTAGTGCTATTACGATTGCATATGCTATGATAATTCCCAGTTTGAAGGACTCTGGAAGTTTTACACTTTTTTCCAAATTAGAAAATCAATTTCCCCTTACTGATAATTAAATATTGATACAACTAGTATGCGCGAAGGCTGAATATCACTTATCATCATCTGTTCCATTTCACAAAAGATAGAGATTTGATATCAATTTACTAATCATTCTTGATTGACATTAAAAGATTTGATTCGGAGATTTTCTCTAAAACATACCTACTTACGTCAATACCATTTTCATAATTTATGGTCTTACCAGTATGAAGATAGCAGGTAATGATGAACTTCTCAAGTACTATGCACCATACAGAACCTAGTATAAAGTCCCGTTTGTTTGTGATTCCAATTTTTTTGTAAAGCTCATCGTTTTGATCTTTAAACATATTTTCTATTAAGGGAAGGCATGATATCACATTCGTAATTATTTTGTCGAGCAGTATCTTGGTGAATTCATCTGGCGAGGCCATAATACTCTAATTCTTTGATTTCCGTTTTAAGACTTACTATTTAAGCGCTGTTTGTTCAAGTTCGGACCAAAGAAGATCCATTTATCAAGATTATGAAATTAGATATAATATTATATTATTCCAAACTCTAATCAAAGTATGCAAAACACTAAGGGAAGGCTATACGTAGTCGGCGTTGGCCCTGGTCATCACGATCACATGACATTTCGAGCTAAACAAGTCATAATAGAAAGTGAGATTATAGTTGGTTATGAGACCTATGTTTCATTAATCGAAGATCTAATTCAGGATAAAGAAGTCTACAGGTATCCGATGACTCAAGAGGTAGATAGAGCCAATCAAGCTATTGAATTTGCTGAGCAGGGTAAGATTGTATCTTTGGTTTCATCAGGCGATCCCGGAATATATGGAATGGTGGGACTAATTTATGAAATTTTGGCAGACAAGAAGTGGACCTTCAACGACGGAATTTACGTAGAGTGTGTTCCCGGTGTTTCTTCTTTAAACTCATGTTCAGCATTAGTTGGTTCTCCTTTAATGACTGATTTTGCAGTAGTCAGCATGAGTGATCTGCTAGTGCCTTGGGAAATTATCGTTAAAAGAGTCGAGGCCGCAGCATTGGGAGATTACGTAACCGTGATTTATAATCCTGCGAGTAAAAAGCGAATTCATCAACTCAAAGATACCAGAGACATTTTTCTTAAATATAGAAAACCAGATACACCTGTCGCCATAGTAAAAGGAGCATTTAGAGAAAGTCAGAAAATAGTTGTTACTACATTAGAGAAACTGCTTGATTATAATGATATGTTGGGCATGATTACAACAGTGATTATAGGTAACTCGTCAACCTTTAATTACAATGGACTTATGATAAATCCGAGAGGATACAAATCCAAATACGAACTATTACCAGAGACGAGCAAACAATAAACTAAACTTAAAAAGAGTTTATGACTGACCTCAATCCGTCATAAACTTCAGTTACGTAAAATGCTTTATCGATTTCATCGATCGAAAACCTGTGAGTAATCAATCTCTTTAAATCAATTTTTTTTTCGTGTACCAGATCCGTCGCCCTTTTCATTACTTTTGGGGTGGAACTAAAGCTCCCGCTCAAGGATATTTGATTATAATGAAGTAAATTTGGATCAATTTCAAGAATTTTATTTTTGGGCATGCCCGCGAATAAATTCACAACTGAATTTTTTCCTGCAACTTTCAGGGCCAAATCCACAGCTTCAGGATTGCTTGTCGCCACGATGACTAATTTTCCACCCTTCCTTGAAGTATATTCCAATATTGTTTTTATTGTTTCATCAGGATCATTATTTAGTAGTACCATATCTGCACCAATGGATTTTGCTTCCTTCAGCCTTGAGGGTATTTTACCAATAACAATAGTTTTTGCGTTGTAGAGTTTTGAAATTTGTAAGTGAATCAGACCTATTGGGCCATCTCCAATAATTATCACAAATTCGTCATGGGTTTGAATATTGAAATTAAAGTGTGCATTCAGACAGCAGGATAACGGTTCTATAAGTGACGCTTCGTCATCACTTATGTTATTTGCAATTGGAATGATACCGTTTATAAGTAAATTATTTTGAGGAATATTTATATAATCTGCAAATCCGCCGTTAACACTTGATCCAATTTCGTTAAGGCTATTACACGAGTTAAAATGTCCGATACTGCAATAATAACAATTTAAACATGGTATTAATGGTGAAACTATTACTTTTGTATTTTCGGGGATTAACTTCTCATCGGGTAACTTTAGAGTATTCAATGTTCTTGCACATATCTCATGGCCCAATACAATCGGAGGTCTCACTTTTCTATGACCCTCGTTAAATACTCTAACGTCATATCCGCAAACAGCACATGACAGAGTCTTTAATAATACTTTGGAATCATCAGCTATAGGTAGATCCTTAATTTCAAAATTCTTGGGTCCATTAAGAACTGCTGCACGATTCTTTTGGGGTAACATTTTTTAATTCATTGGGTAGAAGAATCTTACAGTCGTACAATGATGCCTTGATATATGATAGCTATCCGAGATATCATTATGCCTCACAGTCCTTCCTTTAATTTCTCTCCGAATGAAACAAATTTTCCATGTTCTTCGATTCTAATATTAGTATCAACACGTATGCGTAATCCAACAGACCGAAATATTGCCAATAGTTCACCTCCCGATATGAGGCTATCTATTTCACCAGATTTAATTAAATCTGCTATTCTATTTATTATGATTTTTGTCTGAACTGGAAACTGTGATTCAGCTAGTTTTAAGACCTCGTCTCCTCTATCATACAAGTATTTTAGTAAAACCTGCTTATCATCAATTTTTGACACTTCCGTTTTTGCTTTTGTTTCGTCTTCTTTCATTTTTTCAAATAATTTTGCTTTTTCTTTCAATTGTTTCATTTTTCTCGCTTTGATGATTTGGAGTTCTGGATCTTCTTCCTGGCTCATCCCTTAATCACCCCAATTGGAACTAAGCGTGCCACCTTTGTGGCAATTCCAAGAGAATGCGACACTTCAACAACTGAGTCGACATCTTTGTATGCTTCAGGGGTTTCTTCGACCATTCCTTCCCTGCTTCGTGCCTTTATGTAAACTCCCTTTGACTCTAAATTTTTTCTTACGCTTTCAGTTGTGTAGTTTCTCCTTGCTGCAGATCTGGACATTGTTCTACCTGCGCCATGTGCTGTAGATCCAAAACTTAACTCCAATGATTTTGAATTCCCAAGAAGTATCCAACTTGCAGTGCCCATTGAGCCTGGAATAAAAATTGGTTGACCAATGTCCCGATATTTGTCTGGAATATGGCTGTCCCCTGCCGGGAATGCTCTTGTGGCACCCTTTCTATGTATTACCAAGTCTCTAGTCCCTTCACCATCTACGGCATGCCTTTCAACTTTTGCTATGTTATGTGAAACATCGTAAACTAACTTCATGTCCAAGTCAGCTTCGGTCATTCTCATTACCTTTTCAAACGTATCTCTTGTCCAATGCGTAATCATTTGTCTATTTGACCACGCAAAATTAAGCGCAGAATACATTGCCTTTCTATAGCTCTCACCTTCCTTAGAGTTATTTGGAACGCATGCCAATTCTCTATCAACAATTCTAATACCAGAATCCCTAATTTTTTTTTCTGAAATTTTCAAATAATCACTGCAAACCTGGTGACCAAATCCCCTGGATCCACAGTGTATTAGAACAGTAACTTGACCTTGTTCTATTCCCATAGCTTTTGCTGCTCTTTCATCAATAATCTTGTCTACTTTTTGCAATTCTAGAAAATGATTCCCCGAACCAAGTGTGCCCAATTGAAGCCCTCCTCTTTTCCTAGCATGTTCAGATACGCTTGCGGGATCGGCCCCTTTCATACAGCCATTTTCTTCACACACGTCAATATCAGAATCCAGCCCATAACCATTTTGAACAGTCCATTTCACACCTTCAATAAGCAGATCGTCTAGTTCTGACCCGGTGACCTTTCTTGAACTGGAGCTACCAACTCCAGCTGGAATGGCATTAAACAACTCATTTACAAGATCCTTGAGCTTTGGACGAACTTCTTTTTCTCGTAAGTTCGTCCGTATCAATCTGACGCCACAGTTAATATCGTAGCCTACTCCTCCCGGGCTAATTACTCCTTCTTCTAGATCCATTCCTGCTACTCCACCCACTGGAAAACCGTATCCCTCATGACCATCGGGCAATACCACAACGTGTTTCATAACCCCTTTTAACGTGGCGACATTAGTCGCCTGATCAATAGTTCTATCCAATGCCATTTTTGATATAAGACTATCATCTGCGTAAATTGTAACCGGAACCATCATCCCTTTAGATTCATCCTTCTTAACCACATACCTGAAATCTCCCTCCTTTACTACTTCATGGTTTCCGACTCGCGTAATCAAATTTTTCATTAATCTGAGAATTTTAAATGTACAGTCATTATATTCTTTTCAATTTTCCATCCCTCAAAATTTGATTCAGATCAAACGAAAATTTTTGGCTTGGCTCATCCTATACTTTATGAGTTAAGATATTTTTTACAATTAATGCTAACTTAATTATCGATTCTATTGTTATTTCTTGAATCTAGTTCTTTAAAAAAAGAGAGAGGAAAAAAAGAGAGATAGTTGACTAGTTACCCATGGTGGAATTTCCACCCATGTTTCCAGTCATATTGCCGGTCGTAGCACTTCCGTTAACAGTTGCGTTACCGCTACTGGCACTGGTATTGAGCCTTCGCTGCTTTAACCCTCAGATTCTGATCCGGTTTGTGAGTCTTATTCAGATGTAGCTACAGCTGCTGCGCTATCTCCTGCTGCTGCTCCTTCTTCACAGACTACAGATTCACTGCCTGCGGGTGCGACACATGTTCCTTCTGGATGTTCAGTTGCTGTCGAGTTTTCCATGGCTACTACTGCAAATGCACCACCCTTTACGACATCCTTCATTGAGTGG
>JALYLJ010000036.1 GCA_030774295.1 Thermoproteota archaeon | reverse complement strand
TTCAAGGTTTGTTATCGCAAATTGATACTAAACAAGGTATAAGTGGATTGAGTAAGAACAAGTGCTAAAAAAAGAAGAGACTCTTCTTTACTACGTTAAATCTGAATTTAAGAACGGAATATTATTCTTACAAGTTAATCAGATTGCTATATGAGAAAACCATGTACATTGGAACCTCTGTCTGCCATGTATCCATTCATGGGTATCTGTGCTTCTATCATTTAGAATTTCATTTCATTAATTCTGGTAAATTCTTACAAAATTTGTATATAGTGTGTCGAATCAGTAATTCGAGTTCATTATTCACAGATTGGTGGGCGGCTAACAGGTTTCAACCTGGCCTAGATTCATCAGCCCACCATCTAATTATAGATTTAAAAGTTATACCGGCGGGATTAGAGCCGTACGCGATAACGGACGATAATAATCCCGCTAGCGAACGTGAGAGGTATACTTCCACACGTTCGTAATAATATTGCCAACAAAATATAAAATACTTAGACCGGTGTCATAAGTTGAGAATTGTATTTCAATATTTAGATATCCGTATCGGTAGACTTTTGTATGCCGATATCTTGATAATTATCATGAACAAGTTTGTGCAACTCGGAATAATTTCTGTAGCATTGATCTCGTTATTTATGGTTGGGACAATCGGCCAAAATGCTGTTCACGCACAGGTTATAAAGTTTAAGGCAAAACTTAAAGGAGATAACGAAGTCCCTCCAGTAACTTCAGAAGCAACAGGGACAGCCAAATTCAAAGTAAAAGACGATGGCATTACGACCAAAATTAACATAACTGGAATAAATGATATAACAGCAGCGCATATACATGCCGGAAAAAAGGGAGAGAATGGTGAACCGGTAGTAGATCTACTAAAGACAGGTGATCAAAACAAAACAGATGAGGGAATACTAATTAAAGGAAAAATCGCCTCAACTGACCTTCAAGGTACTATGTCTGGCAAGACCCTACAAGATCTTCAAGCGGCAATGGAAAATGAAGAGACTTATGTCAATATTCACACGAGTGATCATCCAGAGGGGGAGATCAGGGGACAGGTCAAGATAAGTGGCAATAATGCAACAGATGTACAATCAACAGAGCAAACTACGGGCGATGGAACTGGTAATGGCGATGGAACTGGTAATGGCGATTGAACTGAAGAGGAATAGAGTGACGTTTGACAAACTAAATTCCTCTATTTTTTTAATCCATACTGACTTAATGGGTAAAAGATAATAAAAAATTAACTGATGGCAGGCTGATGAATCCTAGAATGCAGATTGGAAAGAAATACTCCCATCAATTGTGAGTAGTCAGATAAATCGGTGGGGACTCTGATGTGATAGATAAAAATATTTTCCTCACAAGACACGGATTCAAGAGTCGGAAGCACTCAATTTAAGCAAGGCTTATTAGATTGGTCCCCTGAGACGACTCATTGTTTGGGCTAGGGGAGAAGAAAGAAAAAGAAAAGCAAGAAATACAAAAACCTCAAACCAAATTTGACGTTAAATATATGGGAGGACATAAAGCATATCCTGTCAAGAAACAAAGAGATGCAAGAATTTTAGTTTTCCTGGATAGAATAGAGATTCAAAGCGACAAATTCCTGTTCAACATACCGTATAGTCAAATGACCAATATAGAAAACATGGATGGAAAAAAAATGTCTGCTCTTAGAGTTGTTGGTCTAGGACTGGTTTTCTTACCATTAGCAATAGTTGGAGCATTATGGAAGAAAAAGAAGGTCTATACTGTCATTGAGTATAACGACGGGATAGATACTCAAACAGTCATATTTGATTTTGAAAAACATCTTGAAAAACAACAGGCTGTTATCTATCAGAAAATGATTGCCGCAAGAACAAAAAATGAATAAATAGTAAGATCTGATTAATTGACCGCTATGATATACCGCTTGTTTTAAGAATTTCTAATTTAATATACATGGGTTAAACCTTTTTTATTTATCCTCTAAAAGTTTTGCGGTCTTATTAAGGCCCCAATTCCTTTGTGTCCATATCTGCTCATTATATTTTTAATAAGTGGAAAATCTAAACAATGTTTCCTTGAGTCAATTTGACAAGTGCGTCTGCGGGCATCGAAGACTACATCATTTCCGGAGGGTACCCATGAATCCCCTATCAGAATGCAAAAAATGTAAATGCTTGAAATTTAAAATTCCTTAATTCATCTATTAAGTAAAAAAGAGCAAATTGATATTGATATGACTCTTTAAATACGAAGTTAGAACGGCAGATTTGACAGATATTTTCATTGTTTCGACCATCTTGTGGCCTCATTATGTAGTTCTCTTGCCTCTTTACCAAACGCTTGAACTAAGTAGTTACTCCCTTCATTGGATTTTAATCCCACACAACAGTAGTCTATTCCGTTACTCAGTGCATAACCTTTAGGCGAAATTTTTACTATATCTTTATCTTTAGATAACATTAGTTGTCTAAGAGCGTCAGTGCTACTATTATACGTCAACGTTTAAACTCCATGATTCAAAACTTCTGTGATGAAAATTGTCTAAAGTATTTATTAAAATTTACTTATGATTCGATCACTTATTACCTGATAAGTGTCTACAACGCGGTTATAAAAAAAGGAAAAAAGGTTGTTGGTAACGAAACATCGTTACCTGTTTAAATTAAGGCTGTTGTGCACTAGATTCTATCGCACTATCTCCGAATACATTATCATCGCCGTTAGCCGGAGATGTAAGGATGTTGAGGCAGACAAATTGATTGTTGTTGGTGACAGGACTCGTGATGGAGCCTATTTTCTCATATTCATTCTTGGCTTTGCAATCGTCATTCTGTGTGATCTTGTGGGTCGTCTCGTTACAGTTTCTGTCGTCGTTATTATTGCACTCTCCTTTGTCAGCAAATGC
>JALYLJ010000035.1 GCA_030774295.1 Thermoproteota archaeon | reverse complement strand
TTACTATTACCATGTCAAAGAAGGGCATTCGGTAATAATCCGGAAAAAAAACAATAGTGCCAAGTCGTTAGTTCTTTAAAAAAACACAGAATTAGATTAGAAGCAAGAATAATATCTTTGCACACCTCTCATTTCAAGTGCTACAAGATAATGATGACATTGGTAGTCCCCCTATAACTCTTGAGTTAAATCAAGTGTAGATGAAGAGATTTTACCGGACTGCAGAATCTTGTAGTTTCAATGCTCCGACCGGGATTTGAACCCGGGATCTCCGCCTTGAGAGGGCGAAATGCTTAACCGGACTACACCATCGGAGCGATAAAAATTGGATTATTTTCTTCATATAAAACTTGTGCTCGCTATCTTAAAGTCTTTGATATGGACTCTATAATGTTGGTACTAAAAGAAACATTTCAGGGAATTTGTCTCCAAGCAAAAAACTGGAATTTGCCATGATATACATTTTGCCATGTAGTGATGTTTTTGGAATCTCATCTGCCTGCTCTAGTCTGATTTATAAGGTTCTTTGCCCTATATGACAATGATGGCGTCTGTAGAAATAATTGGTAAAGAAGCTGAGCTGTTCACAGAGCTACAAAATGGCAGAATTCGATGTACTGCCTGCGCCAGAAAATGTGAAATTCCAGAAGGAAAAATAGGCCTTTGTGGAATTAGAGGTGTTAATCACAAGAAGTTGTGGTTATATGTCTACGGAAGGGTAATTGCAGGACATGTAGATCCGATTGAGAAGAAACCTGTTATTCATTACAACCCCGGCTCATCAATATATTCAATTGCTACGACAGGATGCAATTGGCTTTGTAAGTACTGCCAAAACTTTGACATCTCTCAGAGAAGAAAAATAGAAGGAACCGAAATGACTCCGTCAGAGGTTGTAGAAAAGGCACAACTTTACGGTGCGCAGGGTATCGCCTATACTTATAATGAACCATCAATTTTTATGGAATTTGCAAAGGACTGTGGTATTGAAGCACATAAGAAAGGAATTTTTAACATTTTTGTGTCTAACGGATATGATACTCCTGAATCAGTTAATATGATGTCGAAATTTTTGGATTGCATAACTGTTGATTTTAAGGGTAGTGGAAATCAAGAATTTGTAAGACGCTACATAGGAATTCCTAATTCAGACCCCATATTTTCAACTCTAAAGGAAATAAAATCAAAAACTGATATTCATATAGAGATAACTGATCTTATCGTTCCTCAAGTTGGTGACAATTTGGATTCTGCACTACAGCTTTGCAAGTTTGTTTATGATGAGCTTGGACCTGACACTCCGGTCCATTTTCTGCGATTTCACCCAGACTACAAGATGATGGAGTTTGAATCAACTCCTGTTTTGACTCTGGAAAAACATTATGAAATAGCCAAACAAGTTGGATTGAACTATGCGTACATTGGCAATGTCCCAGGACATAGGTTGGAAAGCACTTACTGTCCTGAATGTAATAATTTAGTAATTCAAAGGTATGGATTCAATATTGAGGGATGGAACCTGGATGATAGAAATTGTTGCAAACAATGTGGAAAGAGCATACCTATTGTTGGATCTTTTCAAAAGAAAAGCAAGCGATCGTTTCAGATTATAGAATAATTCGCTCATCAAATCTAGTCGCAAAACTGATAAATGCTGATTAAATTAGGCATCCAATAACATTTGAAATTCCTGACATCGAATAATTTAATCAATTCAATTTGGCAATCTAGTGACTTTTCTGTAAATCTATAGCATTGCAAACCAGAAGGATATTAGCGAATTTCATTCATCATGCAAGTTCTCATGCGTTTAGGAAGGTTTTTGGCAAAGGCGTAACATACCAAAGTAAACATTGACTGAATTAATTCCTGTGACACGGGACTATGTTGTTAACCGAGTAACGCCTCGATATGAAAAATGTAGAAAAGGGGATAATGGGATAGTGCTTGTCATAGGCGGAAGTACTTTGTATCATGGTGCTCCGTTGTTGGCATCATTAACTGCACTGCGTGCTGGTGCTGACTTGGTTTATACTGCGGTTCCTAAGACTATTATCGATGCAATAAGATCCCACTCGCCAAATCTCATTGCATTGCCGATGGTAGATAACTCTCTTACAGTTGGATCTGCAAATCGTTTGGTTATGGGTCTACCAAAGATACCTAATACTGCGACTATTGGAATGGGGATGACAATATCCAAGGCTGAAGCTCTAAACTCACTTATCAAGAAACTCAAGGAAAAGGGAGTCAAACTAGTACTTGATGCTTCATCGCTAATTCCTCAAGTTGTTAAGGAAATTACAGAAACTGATACCATAGTAACACCACATGCAGGTGAATTCAAAAGAATTTTTGATGAAGATGTGGGAATCAATAAAGAACAAACTATATCAACCGTTTCAAGAATGGCTACAAAGTATAAGATTACAGTAATACTAAAGGGATGGTTAAATATTATAGCTGACCCTACAGGAAAAGTTGCATCAATAAGAAGGAGTACTCCTGCTATGACTGTTGGGGGAACCGGAGATGTACTTGCGGGCCTCGTAGCCGCGCTTTATTCAAAGATGAACTCACCTTTTGATGCGTCTGCTCTTGCAGTTTATTTTAATGGGATGGCTGCCACTGCAGCAACTGAACAGGTTGGTCTTCATTTAGTAGCCACGGATCTGATAGAAAAACTCCCTGAAGTAATGAAACCGTATGACAAAATATCTAGTCAGAAAATCTAGATATATTTTGATTTTCTTAAAATATTATGCGTTTCATTTCGCAATGATATTTATTTTCCCTTCGAGTAATTGATATTGTGAACTTAATCCTAATAAGTCTGGTTTCTTTTTTGATTACTGCGTATATTTGCCAGTTTAATCCTAATTTTGCTTATGGAGCGGATATCAAAATTTCTTCCGGAACCTCCTTTGTTGATTCTAATGACAAATTAGATGTCATAGGAGTTGTGACAAATCTTGGCACAACTTCAGAACAGGTCATAGTGGGATTAGATGTCCATAATAAAATTGATGGTTCAAAAACCACATTACGGGATACTACATTTAGTAAAATTATTTTTCCAGGAAAGGAATCTCCATTTAAATTCCAGATTAGTGAGGAGTACGATGTATTAGGTAAACCGTATTTACTTGAAATGAAAAATGGAAATGAGCCCTATTACAATGTCATCGTGCAAAACTATTCCAATTTCCCAGTGGGCCAAAACAAGGAACTTGTTGGAACACTGAAGAACGTAGGCAATGTTGTAGTAAAGAACATTAACGTTTTTGCATCAGTTCATGACAAGAATGGAAGCCAAATTGACTCCATTAAATCTAATACCATCTCAACACTAAATCCGGGAGAGATAAAGCATTTTTCAGCAAGGCCGGATTATGCTATAGCGAGTAATGCAAATTATTTCAGTTGTGCGGGATTTAATCCAAACTCTCCAATTAACACTCTTGACTTGGGTAATGGAAAGTTTTTGCCATATGGCTTGGAGAGTGTCGCAAAGATAAGCGATTTCGGATATAATGAGTCAACGGATAGCATATCTTTTACCGCTGATCACTATAATCCACTGGGAGGTATCATCACCTTAAAGATACCACAGTTAGATAACAGTCACAATGTAACGATATTTTTGGACAATTTGGGAGTACAGAATGAGCAGATCACAAAAAATGGCAAAACTATCACAACTAATATATTTATTCCACCAAATGAACACACCGTAAGAGTTGCCGGTATCCTAAATCATTCCTAAATCATTCGTTACACTACTCTGAGACGCTTTATGAATTTAAGATAGATTCAACGCATTGATGATTCTAAAGTTCGAACCCGATTAATTCTTGTCAGGGTTCGAATCCGATGATATGTTCAGTTTAGCCCCCATTTTCAATATATATGGGGTAACAAAAGTGGTAACAATTGTTACAACTCCCAAGATAGGAAGAACATATGACGAGACAGCGCCTACATCCTGACCACCTTTTCCAACTATCAGTGACATTTCGCCCCTCGCCGATGACAAGCCAAGACCTGTTCTAACAGCAGTAGTAGTGTCATATCCTGCTTTGATTAAGACAGGGATAATAATCAACATTTTTGCCATAAATGAGGTGACAATAAGGATTAAAGCTGGAATGATAAAAAGAGGAATTTTTGACACATCAACAAGTGCACCTACTGATACGAAGAATAACGCTGCAAACACGTCTCGAAGAGGTATAGTTATGACCCGTGCTATTCCGGCACTATTTGATTCGGCTACAAGCACACCGGCTAAAAATGCACCTATAACTGGTGATAATCCAAGCTCAATTGCACCAAAAGATAAACCAAATGCCAGACCAAGTATAACAATAATCAATACAGAATAATCAGTTTTTCTAGCCAGTTTGTCTATCAATGGAGGTAGATATCTCGAACCTAGGATTAGTATACCAGCTATGAATCCCACTACTATTGCTACCGAAACTATTACGTGGACAAATGATATAGCAGCTGTCAAAGCCAGAGATTGTAGAATACCTAAAGTGGTAATGACTATGACATCTTCAACTATCAGTATACCCATTATCAATACACTTGATTTTTCATTTATCATGTTCAATTCTTCTAATATCTTTACTGTAACAACAGTACTAGTAACAGACATCGCCAGTGCCAGAAACATTGAGTCAAATTGCGAAAATCCAAGTGTTTGCGATACGAAGAACGTAATTAACAAAGTTCCCAGTGATTCTGCAATACCCACAATCATTGAAACTCTTCCAACAGATTTTAGCTTAGTAATAGGAAATTCCGTTCCTATTACAAACAAAAGTATGATTATTCCAAGCTCAGCTAGCGTATTGATTGTGGCCACTTCGTGTATCAGACTAAATGGCGGAGTAAATGGTCCAATTACCATACCAGCTAATAAATATCCAATTACCATCGGCTGTTTTAGTTTGTGCGTAACAAATACCATAACAGCAGCTACAATCATTACAACTGCGAAATCTTGGATCAAAAAGCCTGTGTTTATTTGTGATGTGTTTATTTGTGAGATGAGGTCTAAGAGATACAAATAACTCTATCCTAATAACAAAATTCCAGTTCCATTACTAAACATGCCTCATGAGTTTTCTGGTTCAAAATCAGAATTCTTCAGTCCATGAGTCTTTATGAATCGCAAAAGTTCGTCTTGATTATCAATTTTGTAGTATCTTTTCATCTTTTCTAAAGTTTCATCATCGTAATGTGGATATTTTTTTACTTTTGCTTCTTCCATAGCATATTAAAATATCTAATCGCACTTAAGTATTTCAAAAAATTATAATGAAAAATTGAACTTGGAGCAAAAATAAATGATTACTAATCGTGCATACACTGCATCTTCAAAAATTCGAGTAATTCTTCTTTTTTTTCAAATCTATAGTATTTCCTTAATTTTTCCAACGCCAATTCATCAAGGGCGGGGACGCTTTGTTTATTCTTTTTTAGAGACGCTAATGGAACGCTCAATTGTCTTCTTGTTATATGTACTGAGTACGATTGGATATATTAGCATTTGTGCTGAATTTAAATTGGAAATGCCGCAATCGCTAAAACAAATCATAATATCTAACTGAACCTAGTAATTAAGATATAGAAATTCAAAATCCGATATTCACAAATTGACCGGCCGCCACTGCCTAAAAACGTCTTTGTAACTATTTATTAATATACAGCATCGTAGATTGAAAATAATATATGACATCGGGAAAATATTTCAATAGGGCGGTAATTGCATTAGATGCACCTCATGTTGGCTACGTTGTAAGAGAAACTGATGACAAAATCGTTGTGTTTGGAGATGGGAAGGAAAGATACGACATACCACTATCGGAAATTCAAACCGTAAGCAAAAATGTGTTGGTAGGATTAAAATTTGATGAAATTGCCAAAAAATACTCTGTCGACAGGGATGCAGCACTGCCTACAAGTAAGTACGTAGATCCTTGGGGTTCTGACGGAACTACTGATTTGAAAACATATATGAAAGAATATGCCAAGACGCTCTTCAATAAAGGAGTGCGGATAGCAAATGAAGATCATGTTGGACATGTGATGAAGGAAACTGATGACACGATCGTTATCTTTGGCGAACGTAATTATAGGTTCGATGTTCCTAAATCAAAAATCATTGCGGTAGGAAGAAACGTTATTTTGGGAATTGACTGGGACGATCTTTTCAAATTTAAAGTCGATAAGAATGCACC
>JALYLJ010000034.1 GCA_030774295.1 Thermoproteota archaeon | reverse complement strand
GCGCTGTATTATCCATTCAAATTCCCGTAAAAGTAAAACTAATGTTTTTACTCCAAGATCTAAATTTGTATGGCGTCTGTGCAGGGTATCGTTCTTTCCATTACTATTTTTTAGGATATGCCATATTTTTGGTGCTGCTATGATATTAAAAGCTCATCAATTTAATATTGTTTTTAGGATTTAAATAGATTTGAATCGTTGAATATCTCGAGAAATTACTTTACCTACAATATAAACGTATGATTAAATAGAACGTTTATAACTTAGTGACACAAATAACTCTAAACTCTTCTAATGCTCGCCTTGGTTAACAGTTTCAAAAGTCCTAGGTACGGTATTTTTATCTAGTAAAGTGTAACAATTATATAATTAGTTATCTATCTTAGTATGCGATGAAAGACACAAGACTGTTAAAAATCCTTGTTGAGGAAAAGGCATTGGTAAAGTTACTGAAGACCATTGGTTCAGGAAGAGAATATCCAACTAGAGAACTTTTGACAAAGTTGGGTGCCTATGGATATGGACACAAACTACTGCTTAAGGCACAAAAACGTGGATTAGTTGATCGAAAGACTGTCAAAAACAAAGTCTTCAACAGATTAACTACCGATGGCAAGAAAATCGTAAAAATAGCAAAGGAAATAGGCGTATAAAGGAACATTTCCTCCAACTTTTATTTCCTAAATTTATTTTAAAACTGAAGATAACTCTAGAATTTTGTTATACCAAGAAGGGGCTTTTACCACTCCACTAGAAATTAAAATACCTTCGGAACCTAGTTCTAAGGCTTTTTCTATATCATTCTTGTCAACGATACCTGCTCCACAAAGGACTCTCACTGTCGAAGATATCTGCTTTACTAGTCGTACAGAATCCCTTATGATTGATGGATTTGCTTTAGATACTGCTATGCCCTTTCCTATGAGCTCCGGTGGTTCTATTGCAAGGTAATCCGGCGAAAATCGTGAAATTGCGTCGACTTCGTCCATATCGTCAGCGCATACAATTGAAATCATATCCAGATCACGCAAGCGTTTAACTAGATTTTTGATTTGTGAATGGTCTATTTTATGCTCGCTATGGTTAATAATAGAACCAACAGCGCCATAAGATTTCAAGATTTCAGGTATAATAAAGCCTGTAGTTGCTCCGATGGTCGAATCGTCTACGTGCTGACTTACAATGGGCAGACCTTGCTTAGACAATGCCAATACACTTGACGGCGGTGGAGCAATAATGATATTCTTGTGATTTAATAGGCAGACTTTCTTTGCATCTTCAACTATCTTTAGTGAATTCTCTCCAGATATTTCGTTATAATTTTTGAGATTGATTATTAGTGGCTTGTCAAAAGTTATCATAATAAAATTTAGGTGAGGTCTTCAAACTTGCTTTTTAGTTTTTTCATCCTAGCTTCATAACCCTTGTTATATTCAAGTTCTTCTGGTACGAGTGTAGCGGGATGAATAAATCCTTGATTTCGCATAATCATTGCTCTCTCTGAGGCCCAAAGTCTTTGAAGGTCCCAATCGACGGTACCGAAACCGTCATGGGGTCCAGTCAAAAGTCCATTATGCATGCTGAATACGAGGCAGGACACGATTGGAATAGCGTAGTTTAAACTTGCTGCAGAATTGAGCTTCACCGGCATCAATGGCATATGATGACTTCCTCTAGTGTTCCCAGCAACGTAATGAGGGTCATTAAATGCACTACCAGCTTCTTCTGTTGCAGGAAAGTTTTTCTGAGTTCTTACTATAGCAATTGGATCGTCTTTACCCACATAGGTTCCAGCAATGTTATGCAATCTGTCAGTTGATGCAGAAACAATCTGCTCACCGTCTGATGTAAGAATTGAGTGCACAACATATCGACCGGGATACATCAAGGCTGCTTCTAATTCTGGCTTATCTTGCCATAATTTCAGACCTGCGATTTTTCCTGTCATAACATCCATTATTCTAAACTTAACTCCTTCAGCTAATTTTTCGTTTATCAATAATCCAGTACTGCTTCTTGCATCTACAAACATTCTCCACAAGGGGAAATTGAAAGCACCTGGTTCTGTCTTATCGGCGGCAAACACACAGAAAACTTCACTAGGCCTCTCTTCTATATCCAACTCGGCTACTCCTGGACCCATCCCTCTAACATTCCCAGAAAAGGCATCTTTTAGTAAGTCTTGTCCTGCACCATACAAGCCTTGTTCTTTGGCAATTTTCGTACCTTCGGTGAATGCATCCCATGCCATCTTATGAATTTCTTTGCTATCTGTTCCTTTGGTATGTGTCATAATAATGTGTATATCGTCTCCGGTATAACCTACGTAATAATCTAATAATAATTTCGAGTTCTCCTTTACCACTTTTTTAACCGCTTCTAATAGCTCGTCACTGGGTTTAGTATGGCCACCTATGGCTCCGATATCAGCCTTAATAGCTGAGAGTGTGATTTTCATATTCCGTAGACTATTAAATAGGTGTAGTTTAAAATTCTTATGATTTGTTTTAGCGTAAAACTTAGGGTAACAAAAATGCAAAGCAAGATAAGTAACGATGCATCAAGATTATGCGATTACCTATTCAAATAACCAGCAACGAACAAATCCATTCTTATGATTTATCACGGGAGGATCCTTTCGACAAGTCTCTTTTGCATAAGGACAGGCGTCATAGAATTTACATCCTGCTTCACTTCCAAGGGTATCTGCTGATTTTTCACTAGGATTTTGTAATTTATTTTCTCTATTTTTTATGCTTGGAATTGATGAAACAAGTTTTTCAGTATATGGATGTTTTGGATTCTTGTAGACTTCATGTGCTTTTCCCAACTCAACTATTTGACCTCTGTACATTATAGCAATAATTTCTGAGACTTCTGAGATGACACCCAGATCATGAGATATGAATACAATAGACATATTTCGATCTTTTTTTAGTTTTTTTAATAAATTGATAATTTGAGACTGAACCATGACATCCAGAGAAGTAGTTGGTTCATCCGCAATCAATATCTCCGGGTTCAGTAACAAGGCCATTGCAATGGAGACTCTTTGCTTCATACCCCCACTCAATTCATGAGGATATTTTTTCATAACACTTGGATCTAATAGAACACTGTTTAAAGAATTTTGGATTGTTTCAGATTGGTCCTTAGAGTAACCATGCTGCTTCAAAATTTCTTTCATTTGTGATCCTATTGTAAAGACAGGATCTAAAGTATTAAGTGCCCCCTGAAAAATCATAGATATTTTCTTCCATCTCACTTTATTGTCAAATTCCTCTTCTGCCATTCGTGTAATGTTCTGTCCTCCAAGCATAATTTGACCACTAACTATTCTACCAGGGTACGGAACCGATCGTAGAAGAGCTGTTCCAAGCGTACTCTTCCCACATCCGGACTCACCAACGATTCCTATAGATTCATTTTTTCCAACACTAAATGAAACGTCATCAACCGCCTTAACCGTACCAACTTGTGAAAAATAGTAAACTCTTAAACTATTTACTGAAAGAGCAAAATCCAAATAATTCCTTATCGATCTTAACCGTATAAGTATCTATTTTATCTAATCTTTTGCACTTAATTACGACTATTGGACATATATATGGTAAAAATATTAGACAAACTGACGAAATTTGAAAGTACCCATATGCACATTTGATGCCAAGACGGGTGTTTTATGCACAAAATGTGAAAGTCGATTGAAAAATGGGGAGCTATCTGATATTGATGTAGAATGCTCTATCAAACTTATCAAACTCTCCCACAAGAACCAAGATATAGATAAATTAAATTTAATTGGATCTCAAAAAATAGATGAAGATTATATACTAATTTTAAAGGACTCAAATGTAAGTCACATAAACTCTAATGATAAACTTGTAAGTTCAGTTGAAGAAGAATTTAAAGGAAAAGTATGGTTTGTCGAAGCAAATAGCTCGATAAGAAGGTTTCTTGAAGATCTCTTCTTTCCTATCAGAATCTTGAAAACAAACATGATTTGGCTGCCAGACGGAAATCCGGTAACACAAGTTACCATAGAGAGTAAAGATTATGAAAAATTCATTAGCATAATCGAGAAGATAAAAAGAATTGTGAACGCAGTAAGAAAAATAGAACTTGTTATAGAGATAGCAGGAAAGTAATATCATGCAGCAAGACGACATTAGGGACAGAATGTTTGCTTCAACACTCAACAAAGACCACATTGGAAAAAATGCAAGCCTAGTTGGATGGCTTGAAGACTTTAGAGACATGGGAAAAATCGGTTTCATTACCATCAGAGACATGACTGGAAATTTTCAGGGTGTAATTGTTGGAGAAATGTTATCTGAATTTAGGATAGTACAAAGGCAAAGTATTATTCTGGTAAAAGGAACCATACAAGAGACTAGGGCGGAGAATTTTACGGTAGAGGTAAAGATAGAAAACATAAAAATTTTGTCAAACGCAGTGAATCCACTTCCGATTGATCCAACCGGAAGGGTAAAATCATTAATGGATAAGCGACTGGACTGCAGGGCCCTCGATTTGAGGAATTTTAGGATTTCCAATATTTTCAGAATCAGATCATATGTCCTTTCTTTGATTCGCAAATTCCTGTATTCAAGAATGTTCATAGAAGTTAATACGCCCAAGATAATAGGAAGTGCCACTGAAGGAGGTGCGGATCTTTTTGATTTTGAGTATTTCTCAAAGAAAGCATACTTGGCACAAAGTCCTCAGTTGTACAAGGAGCAACTTACTTTGGGCCTTGAAAGAGTATTTGAAATATCCCCATATTTCAGGGCTGAACCATCACATACAGTAAGACATCTTTCAGAATTTATAAGCGTGGATTTAGAAGCCGCATACTTGGATTATGTCGATATAATGGACATAGTACAAGAGTTAGTTATCGCTACAATAAACGATCTATTTGTCCATCACCACGAAGAAATGAAACACTTTGAAAATAAATCCGCGATTCTGGTTGATACGATTCCTCGAATTACTTATGAAAAGTGTCTGGATGATTTAAGAGGTTTAGGGGAAAAGGTGGAATTTGGGGATGACCTTTCTGATCCTGCACTAAAAAAACTAGGAGAGATTTACCCAAAATTTTATTTCATAACTGATTGGCCCACAAAACTTAAACCGTTTTACATATTGGAACAAGAAAACAAATCTGAACTTTCAAGATCCTTTGACTTGCAATACGGATATTTGGAAATCGTCTCTGGAGGAACCAGAGAACACGATCCTGAAAAATTAGAAAATAAATTACTCGAAAAAGGACTGAATCCAAAAAGTTTTTCTGATCATTTAAAGACGTTTGAATGGGGAATGCCTCCTCACTCCGGCTGTGGCCTAGGTTTTGATAGGTTGATGATGATCCTTACTAATTCGTCGAACATTAGGGAAGTTGTTCTCTATCCAAGAGATACTGACAGGCTTACTCCCTAGATATCTTAATTTTTACCTCTTTAAGGATATCTTTTACTACAGTAAAAGCTCGAAATCGTGATCCAGATACCTCATATATGAGCCATATTACCGGATTTAATTTCATAAAAATCAAGTCTGTTGACGAAGGTGTTGAACCATCCAAATGCGAATGATAGACTCCAACGACATCTAGTGAGTTATTAGATGCCCACTGATATGCTTCCTTCAATTCGTCGGGGTCCATTTGAAATGAATATTCAGAGCGCGTCTTGTTCTCCATTATTTTCACTAGTTCGACACAGTACTCATTATCGTTTACTATACGTCCTAGAAGAAGACAACAAGATTCATTGGGCAAATCCTCTTTAGTTAAACGTATTAAGGAATCTATTTGGTTTTCTGTAACAGATAATGTTATCTCGGGCATTTCTTATTCAATTTTACAGGCAAATATTCGATGACACCGATAACATGTGCGTTCAACTGTGTGATTTTACTTTATATGATATTATATAGTTACTCTATACAAGACCTAAATAAGCTAGCCTACTGTTATTTTTCCCTTCATGTATGGATGCAGAGTGCAAAAATAGTCGTATTGTGATTCTTTGAGGGTCATGGCATCAAGAATGAATGTGGCATTTGGTTTAATGGTCTTTGAATCGAAGGTTTTGCCATCATCTACTAAACTTGTTACAGTATGTGGAACATTGTCCTTATTAGTCCATTCTATTCCACCATCTTTTGGTACTTTTACATTAACAGGATCAAAACCGGGATTTCCCTCTGCCGACGCACCGGGAAGAATAGTAGTTTTCACTGCATTTGTAATATTTCTAACCGGCGCACTTTGATTCTGGCTTGCTTCAATTCCATCGATATTCTCTTGTTGAGCTTTTGGGGTAACTAAACCGAATACATAGAATGTTGCCGCACCAACAATTGCCGCACTTACGAATATCACGGTAATAGCGTTAAAGTAAGGTGTCCTCTTATAAGACGCAACAGCAAGTACTGTAGCAGGTATTGAAATTATGAGCATAAGTCCAATATAAGCAAAGATACTTGGAACTCTGGTACCAATTGTAATGGCTGCCGCAAAACCAAAGGTAACTAGAAAACCTAATGTTATGAACGTTGCAGATTTCGCTCTTCCTGACGTTGGGAATCCATCCTTGAAAATTCCAGCTGCTAGAAATATTAATCCGATGAACATTGTGAGCAGGCTGACAGCATGCATTCCTTCAATAAATGTATGTGCAATTCCTGAAAGTGAAATTCCGACCCCGACTATACCAATACATGTAAGTCCTATCCCTGGAGTTATAAGGTCCCAATCAGACATTGTTTAATACGTGAACTCAAGCTCACATAATTAATCTTTTCTTGTGATGAATCTAAGATTTTGAATTTGTGCGAAATCAGGTGGCCGGAATAAATTTTGGTTCTATTGATATGCTGGAGCTTTTTAGATTGTGACTAAATTTTTCAATTTTTTTCCAAGTAACTCTACTTTGAAATAATTCCAGATATCTCGTATTTGATTTTAGAAAAAAAATCATATCAAAAATCTATTGAATAATATGTCAAAGCACTTATATTCAAGCAAGATAAGCTTACCATCGTATTTACAAATAAGAGGATTTGAAAAATGCCTAATACTGGTATAGTAAAATATCATGTTAAACTTAAATTTGAAGTTGATGGGATAGTAGAGAAGGCCGACATTATTGGCGCAATATTCGGCCAGACGGAGGGATTACTAGGCCCCGAGATGAACCTGAATGAGTTGCAGAAGGTTTCCAAGGTTGGAAGAATAGAAGTAAATGTTGATACAAAATCAAACACAACTAAAGGAGACGCTTTGCTTCCAATGAGTACTGATATTTCCACAGCCGCCTTGATATCTGCGGCTATCGAAAGCATAGATAAAGTTGGGCCTTTTCAGGGCAAGTTTCTGCTGGTCGGTATAGATGACATTAGAGCAATCAAGAAAAAAGTTATTGTGGATAGAGCCAAAAAAATAATTCAGGAATGGGCAACAAAGACAATAAGTGAAGGGGAAGAGATGTTGCGCGATGTATATGATGCAAGCAAACCGGGAAAACTAACCACATTTGGAAAAGCTCAGCTTGCATGTGGTACTGGTG
>JALYLJ010000033.1 GCA_030774295.1 Thermoproteota archaeon | reverse complement strand
GTTATAAATTAGCATTCTACCGAAAAGTCACCCCTAAATGTGTTGAAGCATATCTTTCATTCATATTTTTCAAGTTTCAGTTTCCTGATAATTTTTTTAAATATTGTAGACCGAATCTTAAATCGTTTTTGTAGTCAGAGCTCTGAAAGGTAGGTTCGAATGTCAGATACTTTGAATATTTTATCTTCTTAAGGGCTACAATAATACTCTCAAAGTCTATGTGAGCCAAACCCGGCATCTTCCTGTTGTTATCTGATATGTGAACATGTTTTAACATTGTATTGGAACGTATTATGGCATTATGTATTGAATCTTCCTCTATATTCATATGGAAAGTGTCTAGCAACATTCCTACATTTTCTTGGTTAATTAGATCAATAATGTATTTGGCGTCTTCAACTTCCGTACAAACTGGAGTACTATAGCGGTTCAACGGCTCAATAAGGAGTTCAACGTTGTAGTCCCTAGCATATTTTGCTAATTCCCTCAGTGGCCCAATTACAGACGAAGCTAATTTTATTTTTTCACGTGGCAATAAAGTTTTGTGTTTGCTATCAGAAATGAGTGGCTTGTTGCTAAATAGGCATATATTAAAAGTGCTACCCCCCAGCCTCTGGCAAAGGAAAATGCATTTTTTTACATAATTCTGAGCAGCTGTTAATATTTCATTGTTAGCAGTAACCAAATTGCGAAATTTTGAATGTCCACTGCTATGTCCCCACATACCAGTTACCCCAGATACACCAATAGAATATGAATCAAGTTGATCTATTAGATTATCCGCATCAAGAGAATCAGGCTCTCCATAAACTTCCAACGAATTAAATCCTAAATTATTTAAATTTTCAAGAGTAGTTTGTATTGGTTCCAAATTTCTAAACGATGATAGGGTAATTGAGTACTTCCAGGACATGTGCAATCAGATAGCTGTTATGCCATACTTTTGAGATATTTGCCTATGGTAACGATACTCAAATTTTCAGCACCATTTGTTTCGGGAATGTTTTTCATATTTGACACGTAAACCGGACCTGATTCGTCTTGCAATGGCAATCTTCCGTGCGAACCTTTTACTAATTTACCATTTAATGGTATTGACTTTGTTGTTGGGTCAAAGAATAATTCAACAGGATCATAGCCAGGTTTTCTATGAATATCAACCTTCCTGGCAAAACTTGGAGCTTTCAAAGGATCAAACCACCAGTAATAACTAAACCATTTATCTTTATCTGAAACTGCTATTAAATCACCGCTTCTGGCATGTTTAATTCTGAATCGCTGCTTCAACTCATCATCCATTATTAGGTCGACACCTTTTATCCCTTCTAGAATTTTTCTCACTGAATTCCTATAATTTTCTTTAATGTATATGTGTGCCACCTGGTGATCTACCATTGCAAACGCTTTACTGTACTCAAGGTCTAAATATTCTAGCCCTTCAATTTCTCTTACTGAAAGAACATCGTTCTCTCTAAGAATAGTGTTCAATGGAATATCAGAGCTAACATCTGTAAATCCGTATTCTGAGAAAATGATAAACTGTGTATCTTCTATTATCCCCATATCCGATACCTTTTTAATTAATCTTCCAACTAAATCATCAACAAACTTTAGATCGTCTTTTAAATTGTTATACGAAGTTCCATTTTTTTGGAATGAATAATCTAGGTGTGGAATATATGTAAATAAGAAATTTGGTCTCTCATTTTCCAATACAAGTTCTGTTGCCTGTTCTATCCATTCGCTAGATTTTCTAGAAGTTAACGGACCCCAATACGAAGTTAAATCAAATTTTCCTATTTTTTCTGCTATTTTTTCATAAAATCCAGGTGGTTTGCTATAACACCACATTATCATTCTTTCATCCATATGCAATGGACGCGGAGTTAGAACAATATCTGCATTAGAGTACATGGTATTTTGCCAGAACAGAACTGCCGTCTTATAACTACTTCCGCTCATTTTTAGAGTATCCCAGATTCGATCGGCCTGAACGAGGTTGCTTGACTGTTCCCAAAAAGAAACTGCATAATTTTGTTTATCAAATAATCCGTTTGAAATAATTCCATGCACTTCAGGATACGTACCTGAAAGGAGGCTGCTCTGTACTGTACATGTTACTGCAGGAAATACTGTTTCTAAATTCCTTGTTTCACCTCCTTGAGAGATTTTAAAAATATTTGGCGTCAGGGTCCCAGAAATATGTCTTTTTTCCAAACCTACAATATCGATAATTATTACATATTTAGCCATTAGAGTAATGGGTTTTATCAAGAATTTAATTCTAATTATTTCATATCAGGTCATATACATTTTATTTGCCAATACCAGCAACGGCGCCATTAACGTCAGGACGGCAAGTCCTAACTCTATTCCAATTATTCCTGTCAAAAAAGTTGAGTCAAGTACAATAATTGATAATATCATGTTTCGTACTATTTGTTGTGTCCTTCCGGAATCTCTTCTATAAATTCTGCTGAAAGATATGATCATTATGAATGAAAATAGCGAGAGTATGATGAGCGATTCAAGTTTGAAAAATCCCACCAAGGAAAACAAGATGATTGAAGAAATAACGGTGGCAACTATAGCTGGAGGCAATAATAATTTTGTATTGTCTGAAAAACCGTGAACTTCATATCTGCTTATGAATCCTATCAAGGATACGTAAACAAATGTAATTATCAGTACGAATGTCAGAGTAATAATTTGAGAATAGCTATCAACACTTCTAAAACTTACACTTGCTCCCAACAATAT
>JALYLJ010000032.1 GCA_030774295.1 Thermoproteota archaeon | reverse complement strand
TGAATTCAGTGAACTCTGATCTTTTTTCACTTGAATGATTTGTAAAATTTAGATTAGAATCATTACTTTGGAGGGCAAGTGCAGGTCTAAAGACTCTTTTTCCTAGCGATTGTAGGAAAAGACTTCTTTCCTTTGCAGAGCTCTTCTGTGTAGAGTGTATCATGTTCATGCTACTTGACTGGATATGAGGAGATCTTAACGTATGTGCTATCCAACCCGTGGCTTGAGCTATATTGATTACCATGTTGGCATCTACTGACTCCGGACGGTTTACCTCTAGAACTACTTCGCCGGTGGCGTCATCGCAAAATACAGCAGATATTGTAACCTCATTCGGTAACATCTTGATGACAGCTGCTCTTGTTTCTTCTTCAGACAGTCTGATCGATGTATCGGTTCTTACTACAAATCTTTTTTTAACATTTTTCGACAGAGAGGAAAGATAGTAGGTTAATTCAGTCAAAGAAAATTTAGGATTTAGTGTATATAGCGCAACATATGGGCCCTCAAACCGTATGTTTGTAATCTGCGATTCTTTTGGAATAGATTTGAGTATCATATCTTTGAAAAAATCTTCATCAACTTTTTTTGTACGTTGAATTTGATTTGGGGGTAGAGTATCATTTCGTTCTTTAACTTTGTCACTGTTCTCTAGTGTAGAAATACGCTCATCCACAGAATTATTACTTAAATTTTCATTGGTCACTTTAACATTCTTCTAGATACTCGGTCTCATTTTCCATTACCCTTATACTAATAGTGATAATCAATTACTATCACAACACGATATAGCAAGGTCATTAAAGTTCTTACCGGTTGTATCCATACTGAAAGTGAACTTCTCTCTTAATATATATTTTGAAATTTACAGCAATTAGAATAGCAGGTATGGTAGAAATATTGACATAGCTACAATAACTATCATTATTGTAGATACTGCGGACGAAATTTGCCTGAGACGATTCTTATCAATTTTTGATCTGCTTTCTATGAGTGATCCATACAATTGACCTCCATCCAAGAATGCTATAGGGAGGGCATTAAATAATCCAAGATTAAAATTGATGAACCATAGCCAGAACAGTGTATTTGCAATCATGGGAAATGAGGAACCAAAAACATTTGATTCATATTTTGGAGCCATAAAATCTGAAAAAGGTACGTCTACTTTGAGCGTTGGCGGAGCAAGTAAGGAAAGTAGACCCATTCGTTCTTGAACTATCCCAAACGTAAAGGATTTCTGGTATTCTTCTAGAGCCAATGCGGGATCCACTATTGGTCTAGTCGTGACACCAAGAATAGGTTTGGTAGGGTCAGTATCGGCAGGTATTGATAGTGAATTCGATCTTTGATTCTTGTCTTTGTCCTGCCATATGATCATGGGTTGTTTACCAATATTTGATCTTAGTGTTTGTGATAATTCGTTTATACTGTGTATTTCGGTTTGCCCAATTGACAATATACTAGAGCCATTTGTAAGACCGATCTTCTCTGCTAATGAGCCCTTTGCTATGCTATTTATTTCAAGTCCATTTTTAGGGACATCTACAGTAGGGAAAGGATTCAGGGTAGATACTACAACATATAGCAGGGCCAGTGAAATTGCAGCAAGGATGATATTGTTCAGAGGGCCGGCAGTAAGAACCGCACTTTTCTGTTTCAATGTTGCTTTTTCTAATCCATCTTTGTCTAGATTAACGAACGCTCCGATGGGTACGAAGAGTACAAAAGCGATACCAGTTGATTCTACCTTTATTCCATATACCCTGGCAACGATACCATGCCCCGCCTCGTGGATAAATACGCTAATTACGAGGGCAACCAAAGTGTAAGTAATCGGGAGAAATGGATTAAGTCCTGGAATCAAAAAGATTCCTCTGATTCCTATTGCTCTGGCATTCTCTCTAGCAGAAACATCCGAAATCGTGGCCGCTATTCCAACAATAATGATGAATATCATAAATGCGGTTATCGCAGGCATTAAATATGTACTGGCTCTAGCATAGGCCTTTGCGATTCTCGTCTTTGCTATATAATCAAAGAATTTTAGGCCAAATGGTGTATGTAGTAAAATCAGGGGAAATGGGTGAAAGATGTCGGCGTGAACGCCTTGTTGTTTTTGTTTTTCCAGATCTTTAACTAGAATAATTTACATATTTAAATCAACTCATCGAAACTGAATTATAAAAAGTATCAAAGAAATAAACTATTTCAAATGAGATAGTGAAATGTCACTTTAAAATCGCATGTTATCATAAATTAACATAAATCGTTACCAATATCAGTCATTTTTCCACAATTCCACAACGGACATGTTTGTTTTTTCGGATTTGTTATTTGTTTCTAATTGGCTTTCCAAATTTCTTTTTCGTGTAATATGATCAGATTCTTTTATGTGGTTTTCCAGTGATGCTGACTCTATTTCCCTCTGACAGATATTACAGTAAAACTCTTCCATTTGTCAGAGGTATAACAACAACCAAATTTAATTTAATTCCTAACACTGACAAGCGATAGACTTTGATCATTTTGCAAATCTAAATTTGCAAACAATTTATTAACTTACGACGATCGTACTAGAAATAATAGGTATTAGATCAGATTTGCAAGACTTTTTGCTTTTCCCTTTTTTTGTATTAGTTGGATTGATTGCAGGTATATTGGGGTCGATGATCGGGGTTGGTGGAGGAATAATAATATCTCCCGTTCTGACATTCCTTGGTCTCTCTCCGCCACAGGTAGCAAGCACAAGTCTGTTTGCAGTTTCTTCAACTAGCATTTCTTCGACTCTTGCTTACAGTAAGTCAAAAAAGATTCAATATATGCTAGGAATTAAGATGGTACTGTTATCAATACCAGGCGCAATAATAGGATCTTTTTTTTCAGTTGGAATAGACCCTGGTTCTTTCAAGATACTTCTTGCAATAGTACTAATTGGTACAGGAGTTTATCTAATTTATAAAAAATCAATACTCGCCGGAAATTCCTTGTCATTCCAAAACTTGTGGGTAAGGATTCTTTTTTTCTCCAGTGCATTTGTTGCAGGAATCATTTCTAGTTTATTTGGAATAGGAGGAGGTGTTGTATTTGTTCCCTTAATGATAATGATTCTAGGATTAACAATGTATTTGGCTGCTCCTACTTCACAATTTATACTCATGATTACATCTTTGGTAGGATTATCCACGCATATAATACTAGGAAATCCTCAATACGTACCTGCCATATTACTATCAATAGGGGCATTTGCAGGTGCTCAGATAGGATCAAGATTATCTACCAAATTGAGTGAGCAAAAACTAAGATTACTTCTTGGCATTACTTTTATTGGAATTGCGCTTAAGTTGATATTGGATTTTTACCAAATTGCGTAATTGATAAACATCAAAAAAATGGATTGATTATCATCAACCAAGACAAGATTTGATTTAGAAAATAGAAAGTTTTGACCCAGATTGTGAGTTCTAATGAAGGCGCAGTTGAGCTGAGTTATCACGTCATAAAAAAGGCAAATATGATAAAAGTAATAAAGTGGACCTAGAGATATCTATAAGACTGCAGATTATTGTCCATTCAAATTCCAGTGAAAAATATTCGGGTTCATGGAAACAGGATTCGCTATCTTGATTATGATAATGTCGATAATGTCGGTACAAAGAAAAAAGATACCTTAGTTTTATTGCACGGTATAGGAGCATCTGCCGAAAGGTGGTCTAAAGTGATTCCATTTTTTTATGAACATTTTAGGTTAATTGTCCCAGATATAGTTGGCTTTGGATATAGCGACAAACCAACGGTTGAGTACAACGTACCCTTCTTTGTAAAATTTCTTGAAGATTTCCTGGATAGTTTGGGAATCAAGAAAACAAGCATAACAGGCTCATCTTTTGGGGGATTGGTCGCAGCAGAGTTTGCAATAAAGAATAGCCAAATAGTAAACAAACTAGTTTTAGTTTCTCCAGCTGGTACCATGAAAAGTTCGACGAGAACACTGGAGGAGTATATTCTCGCGTCGCTTTACCCAACACATGACAATGTTTGGAGAGCCTTTATCAATATGGCATTTGATCCCCGAACAGTTACGGAACAGACTATAGAAGAGTTTATCGATAGAATGAAACTTCCGAATGCAAAATACGCATTCATGTCTACCATGCTTGGAATTAGGAATACTCCAAACTTATCTTCTCGACTCGACAAGATACTTTCACCTACGATAATAGTATGGGGAGAACAGGACGAAATGATACCGGTCAAATATGCTGACGATTATAAGAAAATTCCCAAATCTAATTTGCTTGTAATACCAAAATGTGGTCATACACCATTTACTGAAAAACCAGAAATATTTTGTAAAATAGCAATTGATTTCTTGAGAGGATTCAATAGTATTAAATAAACGTATCCTAGAAATTAGGAGTATGAGTGAAGATAAGCCTGAAGTTAATGAAGACATAGAATCATACAAGAAGGCAATAGATAACACGACACAGGCGCAACAAGAATTCTTTAAGAAATTTTCAAATATTCAATTGGACGCGATGCAAAATTTCTTTTCAATGCTACAAGGCCTGACATTTCATCATGCAATGTTCAAGACTACTATACAAAGCGGAGGCAGAATCTCAATACCGGAGGCTGAGAGGCAGGCATTGAAAATTGATGATGGAGACCTTGTCCAAGTCATAGTAATCCCGATCGAAAGAAAGCATAAGAATAGTTCCAACAAATGACATTGATTTGATATATCCGTAAATTAATCCTTAACTATTATAGTGAATTGGATTTACTTAGTTTGACCGTGATTTGAGCCATTGTCCTACTTTTGGTAAAACGTTGTTCTGAGAATAGCTACTTGCAATTAATCCCACATGACCTGTGTGGAATCGTATTAGTCGTTTATCTTCACTCGATACTACTTCGTTTAAGGGAACGCTGCATTCAGGAGAGACTAGATGATCCTCCTCTGCAACGATATTTAGAAGAGGAACGTTAATCTTCTTCAGGTCTACGATAGCAGTTCCTAATCTAAATTGGTTTTTAACCAGGAGATTTTTTTTGTAGATATCGTTTATCCATTGTTTGATAGTCTCACCGGCAATCGGTGGTGTATCATACAACCACTTTTCGATACGTAAGAAATTCTGCACAAATGATTCATTGTCAATATTTTCAATGAGATTAAAGTACTTGTTAACTCCCTGCTTGAACGGTTTCAAAATAGAGTAACATTCGTAGAGCTTTTCTGGTGGCAAGTAACCTATGTAGGATACCAGCTTATCAATATCCATCTGCTTAGAAATATTTGCAATTACTGTTGTATCTTTACTTGTATCAATAACTGGCGCAATTGTAACCAAATTCTTGATCTTTTCTTGATGTAAGGTAGTATACATCGCCGACATAGAAGATCCCATACAGTATCCATGAATAGTAATTTTGTCCGAAGAATTATTATTCTGAACTATTTCCACGCAATCATCAATATAAGAATTTACATAATCATCCAATGAGACATACTTGTCCATTCTAGTAGGAGACTTCCAATCAAGCAAGTATACGTCAAATCCTTGCATCAAAAGATGGCGAATCCAGCTTTTGTTAGGCTGAAGATCAAGTACATATGACCTGTTAACTAATGCATATACAACCAATATTGGAGTAGAAGAAACGCTTTTCACAAGGCTGCGATAATGCAAGAGTCTGTAAAGCCTGGTCTCATATACAATATCGTTTGGAGTATCACCCACAGAAATATGATTGCCCCTGGAGAGTAGCTCAATTGTTTTGGCTAATTTTGAGAGATCAAATCCGCTGCGTTCTGGGGTTTTCCGTTCTTGGCTAGTCATTTCTAAATCAAATCAATAATTTACTTTTTTTCCAGTCTTTCGTATCCATTTTTTAGAGTTCTTAGGGTCTTTTTAATTTCTTGTAGGTCCTTTAGAACCGTATCTAATTCCGACCGAGTAGGTATATTTAATAAATTAAGATTTTTTTCCACTATTTTGTTAACATGATTTACAAAGTCAAGCTGCTTTGAGTATACTTCGTTGTACGATATTGCAAACTCTTTTGAGGAAAAAAGGGAACTATAGGCTTCCTCAAATGCGTCAATTACAAGAAGCCTGAATTTTTCAGAATTCGGATCATTCACATTTGAGTCCGACTTTGATCTCAGAATAAGGTTCCCAATGGCTTGGAATTGAGTTTTGGACATTTGCAACCAGTAATTGGAAAAATATTTCTGAAGATCCATTAGGATCTTGTTTAACGTTATCAAATCTTCCATGTATTCGTTGTAATCTTTATTTAGAACACTAAACATCCCAAGGGTTGGAAAATTCTGTAATTTCTTCCATTTTTCAAAAATATCATATTTATTGAAATCGTTCAAAGTATTATTTTCATCTTTCAATTTCCTAGTACCTATTTAATATCTTGATTATTTAGTATATTTACTTTAAATAAAAATTGCACTAAATAATCTCCACTTCCACCTAGCTTTGAATAAGATATGCCCATTAATGTGAGGGGGAAGCTGTTCTTTGTGGTGTTATATTTCGTGTAGACATCTTATCAATCAAATTTAAGTGCTTTTTGGAATCCAATTAGCACAAATGTAGATTAATAAAGTCTTTTGATGCCATTATTCAATATGGGATTTATCGACGTATTTAAGAAATGGAGACCTAAAGGGAAGATGTATAGTTTTAGATGCAATCAATGTGGAAAAGGCTTTCTATCAAGCTATGCTCTTGAAGCCCCTGTCTGCGGTAAATGTATGCAAAAGATAAAATCCTCAGATTCTACAATTGACTACGACAAAAAATGCATTACGTGCGGTAACAATGGAGTCATATATGCTAAATCTCAATGTCATTCATGTTATTTTGGCCTTAAAAGTAATATGAAATAGAAAAAAGTTCGAACTGAAAAAACATTCTTCATTAGAACCTCCAAAAGCATGGTAACAATTTTTTTTTCACCAAGTGGACCATCGATTTCTCAGATAAGACAAAATCCTAATGTGGGATTGCAGATGGAATTAACTTCATCTTCCTACCAAACCACAGGTACGAGACGCCATTGAATGACTTCATCTGTAGCAGCTTCATACCTGTAATTTTTTCTATTTTTGTTAATCCTGTCAAGTCGATAAAATAGTTTTTTGCTTCAACAACTATGAATTCCAAGTTTTCTTCTCCTACCGTAACGTGATTATATTTTAGCAGATCATTTGATACAACAGTATGAAGTATCCAATAGACACATTCGTCTATTTCTATTTGCATTTATTGATCTATATGATAAGATTTTAATTTCTATTAAGAAATTAGATAATATCATTTAGAAAAAACCATAGGAAAAATTTCTTTAAACAAACTATCAAAAGCATCGTAGTGTGAAATAATAAACTCATATATTGCAAGTCAATTTGTGGTAATTGTTAATCCGACGGAAGATCATCACTTTATGTTAGATACATTTTTGCTAGTGAATTGCGTCCCACAAATACACTATCTTCTTTTTGAATTGGCTTTTCTTTTGGCCTTATTTAGTTTTAGTAGTATTAATCCCGCAGCACCCCATAGCAACACAGAGACAAGATATTGATGGAGAAACCAGGTGATACCTCCGCCTATTGCAAGAACTGCTCCTACTATTCCGAGAATTTTTTTCTGTTTTACCATGAATTATCCCCTTTTTGCAATCCTGACTTTTTCATATTTAATCAATTTAACTACCAATTAAACAATTACATGAATAGCAATTCATTGATGTTGTTACTATTGATT
>JALYLJ010000031.1 GCA_030774295.1 Thermoproteota archaeon | reverse complement strand
TCAACTGGTATTAAAGTCCAGAAGGCAAAAGTCCTTGACGGCATTGGAAAACGCCTTAATGAAAGAGTCAAGATATCAGACAGTCCTCCTGCTGATGTATCAAAAGTACTGAAGGAAAGCGGTGCGGAGATTCTTGTTAATTATCTTCCTGTTGGAAGCAGAGAAGCGACCAAATATTATGTTGAACAATGCCTTGACGCAGGTGTGTCTTTTATCAACGCAATTCCAGTCTTCATTGCATCTACTCCGAAATGGCAAAAAGCATTTTCAGACAAAAATCTCCTGTGTGCTGGAGATGATGTCATGAGTCAATTGGGAGCCACCGTGCTTCACAAGACGCTTGTAAAACTCTTTGTCGATAGAGGGGTCAAGGTGGATGAAACTTATCAGCTGAATGTTGGCGGGGACATGGATTTTTATAATATGCTTGATGAAGAACGTCTTGAAGACAAGAGAATCAGCAAGACAAGCGCCGTAGCTGCAATGGCTCCATATGAAATACCTATGCGAATAGGACCATCTGACTTTGTTGGATTCCTTGCCAATGATAAGGTATGCTACATTTCAATGCGCGGTAAATACTTTGGCAGGGTTCCCGTCGAGGTAGACGTTAAACTAAAGGTGGTTGACGCGTACAACAGCGCTGGCGTGATGATTGACGCTATCAGAGGCACCAAAATTGCAATAGATAGAGGGGTAACAGGCCAACTTGATAGCGTGTCTGCATATTGTTTCAAACACCCACCGGTACAAATGCCATATCTAGAAGCAAAGACCTCATTCATGGAGTTTGTGGAAGGAAAAATAGAGCGTTAACGTCAGTGCAACATTACAAATTTCAATTTTCATTTTATTGTCTAAAAAAATATCAATTTAGATCTAATTATTTTGTCATATAGAATATATTTACAACCATGAGAATCTGTAAGTAAGATCTTTGGTGTATATAAAGAAACTTGAAATTTACGGTTTCAAGTCATTTGGCTTCAAGAATACTATACTGCATTTAAACAATGGTCTTGTTGCTGTTACTGGGCCTAATGGATCGGGCAAAAGTAACATTCTAGATGCTATCATGTTCGCGTTGGGAGAAAATAGCCCAAAATTATTGCGTGTTGACAAGTTTCAATCATTATTCCATGATAGCGAAAATTCTTCGCACAGGTTGGTGCGGGTAAACCTAACTTTTGATAATTCAGACAGAGGAATTCCTATTGACGTGGACAGCGTATCAATGAGCCGAGAAATGGAAGGTCAAACCGGTGAAAGTCAATACTATCTAAATGGCAAAAAAGTATCAAAAAACACAATATTGGAATTATTAGAAATTATTGTCGCCGTCCCAAACAAACTTAACATAGTCCAGCAAGGGATGATAACAAGAATATCTGAACTAAATTCTGAAGAGAGAAGGAAGATTATTGAGGATATTGTTGGTCTGTCGTATTTTGACGACAAGAAAGACGAATCAATGAAACAGTTAGACGAATCAGACAGACGCCTGGAGGTCGCTCTTGCCAGAATGGATGAAATCAAAAAGCGAATAAATGAGCTTGAGGCAGAAAGAAATGATCAACTAAGATATACATTTATTGAATCTCAATTAAAAAAATTTAAGGCAATCAAATACTCAAACAAAATTAGATATTTAAACGACCAAATAAGTAGCCGCAATAAACTGTTGAGCGACAATGAAAACAACCTAGCCGTGCTGTCCAAAGAGCGCGAAGAGCTGAGAACGGAGATTGGAAAAATTGAGCAGGAAAAATCTAATTTTATGAGTCGAGTAGATGCATCAAACAAGTCCAAGGCCCAAATAGATACCAAATTGACCAATGTCATCTACCAGATTGAGAGAGAAAAGGCAATGATAAAGGAGGCGAATCTACGAATGACATCCATAGGGGAACGCTTTACTTTTATTGAATCTGAAGATAAAAAAATTGAACCAGAACTTGAAAGTTCATCAAAGTTACTGAATGAGAAAAAATCTAAGAGTGAAGACAAGCGATCCCGTCTACTGTTTATGAAAAATGAATTACAAACCCTGAACGCCCGAATTGATGTAATATCAGCTGACGTAAACAAAAACAAGAAATTAAGGGAAAGGATGCTCCAAAAGAAATCAAGGTTGGTCGAAATTGACGGCCGTCTTAATATTATTATTGCAAGGTTAGAGGAAAGGAAAGCATCCAACATTAACAAGATAAATGAAAATAATTCATCAATTGAAATAATGAGCAAATCCCTCAAAGAGAATAAAGAGGATTTGAACGGTTTGGCTAAACATACATGTTACTCCGAATTGGATACTGAGAAGAAGCTTATCGAAGACCTAAAAACTACAAGTAAAAATTCTTCAGACCAAATCGAATTATATCAAAATACGCTTGATAAGGTCCAAAAATTTGCAAACCCATATGAAGATAAATACTCTATGGCAGTCCAGTTGTCAAATGAGGACTTTGCAATCGCAGATCTAATAAAAAATTCTCAAGATTTCAAAATTATTGGACTAGTAAGAGATCTTTTAGAATATGATGATGTGTATAAAAAGGCAGTTTTCGCAGTCGCCAAGGATTGGCTGAAGTGCTGTATTGTACCAACAGCAAAGGAAATGATCCGTCTGGCATCATATATCAAGGAAAGAAATCTTCCACGTTTCAAGATGATTTCATTAGAGTTACTCGACTCAGTAATAAGAGAGCACGTCTCCGTAACGGATTATGATTTCATTGGAAATCTTGCGGATTTAGTGCACTCAAATATCCCAAATTTGGTTAGTCTTATATTTGGGAATGTAATTGTGGTAAGAAATTCTAAAACAGCTTATGAAATGTCTAAACATGGTTACAAATGCGTTACTATTGCCGGAGAGCTGTTTGAGCCTCATGCTAGTTCCCTTTCGTTGGACTTTGGTTCTAAAATATCAGATCTTACACGTGAAATAATTCTAAATGAATCGGTTGAATCATTACTAAAAAATTCTAATGTTTTGCAAACGCAAATACAGAATAAAAAAGATGAATTGGTCAAGATAGACAACGATATTACCAGTAAGGAACTAAATGTCAGAAATCTTGAGAAACTTGCTGCAGAAAATACCATTAAACTTAATCATCTGTACAAAGCAATTGATGGTTTGAAAAGTGAAGTTGAGAAATTTAAACTCATTAACAGCGCTTTATCTGTAGAAATAAACGACATTGAAACAGAATTGTCTAGAACTACCACCAGACATGAAATTATTTCCACTTCTCTAGTAAACTATACAACGCAAATGCAATCCGTAGGAGATGACAAAATCGACAATGAATTATCAGAATTATCATACAAGAAGAACGAAATCTTGAGAAACATTGAAGGCCACGAAATTGAATTGAGAGAAATTATTACATCCATCACATCTCTTGAAAAGAGTATAACTAACGCAATGGAAACGCATAGAGAGATATCCTCTGAAAGAGAAACCCTTGAATCAGAAAGGATTGAAAGAAAACAGCAAGAGCATTCTTCCAGCCAGAGGCTTGAACAACTTGAAAACGAGGTGATAGGTCTACGGGAAGAAGAACAAAATATCATTGACGTATCTGGAGACTCTTATTCTATATTGCAGGATTATGAGAAGCAGATAAAGACTTTAGATGAGAAGGAAAGACAGTTGTACAGAGAGATAAATGGAATAGAAAAGGAATCAATTGCAATAAGGAAGGACATTTCTAATTACACGGCCCAAGAATCACAGGCCACAAATGACCTGATGTGGTTGGGTTTCAAGGAACTCTTAGAAAGTGAAATTATGGATGTGGATCTACTGATACCAGAATTAAATAAAGAGAACGATGAATTGAAGACCAGGTTAAATTTGCGTGCTCATGAAACATATGTGCAGGTTATAGATGGATACAGAGACATGTCATCAAGGAAGAACTATCTGGAAAATGAAAGGAACTCCATTGTCTTGTTTATCAATGAAATTGATAAAGAAAAAAAGGATGTATTCATGGATGCCTTTAAAAAAGTAGACGATGACATTAGAAAGACTTTTGCCGAAATATCAGGGGATTTGGCTTATCTTCAAATTGAAAATGAAGATATTTTTTCAGGGGGCTTGGCGTATCTGGTTCAATTCCAAGGAAAGCCGCCTAGAGAATCGACTGCTTTGTCTGGAGGCGAAAAGACAATGGCCGCTACAGTCTTTTTATTGGCCTTGCAGTCCTTAAAACCGTCGCCCTTTTATCTTATGGACGAAGTAGATGCGCATCTTGATGCTCAGAATACCGAAAGATTGTCAAAAATTATGGTTGATAGGTCTGTCGGAAGTCAAATATTGATGGTAACACTGAAAGAGTCAACTGTAGCAAAAGCAAGTCAGATATTTGGAATCTATCCAAAGTCAGGAGCGTCTCAAATTGTTCATTACAAGAACCCAGACAAGGTACCACTGGCGCAAATTAAAACAAGCGAATAGATAGATGGACTAGAAGGTGTAAGCAGGCCTGGACGACTTGAACTTAACCCAGATAGATATTGTAAGTAATAGCATTTTGTTTTTTTAAGTTTACCGTAAAAAATACTATATAATTTAGAATCATGGAAATTATTTATTTTAGCGCCATTATTCTTTATAATAATATCAATTGCTAAGTTATAGCGAAACAAACTGGAAATACGAAAAGGGATTTGATACACACAAGTATAACCTGACTTTTAATGCGATATCTTCCTCTCTAACCACGAAGCAGCAGCAAGCAAAAATCGAAAAACTTTCCTTCGTGGCGTTCCTAAACAAGGACCAAAGAAAAGTATTTGTCAATATATGCAGGCTTCTGAAGCGCAATGACAGCGAC
>JALYLJ010000030.1 GCA_030774295.1 Thermoproteota archaeon | reverse complement strand
ATTGTCAGATACTGTGAGTTCAGATGGGGTATCGTCAGTAGCATTGTCAGATACTGTGAGTTCAGATGGGGTATCGTCAGTAGCATTGTCAGATACTGTGAGTTCAGATGATATCAATTGGTTTGTTTCATTCTGTGAAAGATTAGAAATTCCAGTTTCTTTATTGGTCTCACTTGTTGTCTGTCCTACGATAACACTAAATGAAGCTTGTCCGGTATTTCCTGATTTGTCTGTAGCCATACAAGTTACTTGGTTCAGACCTAATGGAAACATACTTCCCGAAGGAGGGTCACATGATGCTTTGGTGCTACCGTCAACGGTGTCTGAAGCGTTGGCATCATATGTTATTTTTGCACCTTGAAGCTCATCAGCTTGTTTTAGAATGCTATGTGGAACCTTGAAACTAGGAGGAGAGCTGTCAATTACTGTAACATTAAACATAGCATAACTTACGAGGCTGGTGAAAGGGTCTTTGGCGGCACAGAGTACTATGGTGCTTCCCATAGGAAAAGCGCTTCCACTAGCTGGATTGCAATAGGCAGATATTTTATCGGAGCTGGAGCTTGTAGCATTCACTGCGAAATTTACCTGCGTCCAGGAAGGGCCAGTAGCTCTTGCATTAATAAAGGGAGGGGCCTCGACTAGGGGAGGTTGCTTATTTGTCGCTTGATCACTCTGAGCGAAGCCAACTTGAAATATAATTACGTTATACGATAAGAAAAAAATAACAACAAAACATGCACTGAATTTTCCTCTTATCATAAATAATTGCAGAATGATTGAAAAGTATTTGCTTTTATATCTTTTTTTCTTGAGCTGTTTTAAGAAAATCATAGTGAATTAAGCCTCAATTTGAACTATTCAATATTTTTTCAATAATATTTCAAAAACTCTTAGTTTTTATGTTAATCCCTATGGATATCTAAAATCTATGAGGTTGGAAAGTTTTTGTCAAAAGGCTTTGTCAGTTGCATAAATTAGAAAAATCAAAAAATGGTAAATGATTTTCATGCGGGTGAAAAATAATCTTCAGCTCAGATTCACAATCATCTAAAACATCAATTCATTTTGATATGTTTGTCTTCTACTTGATTATTGATAAAAAAGGCAGAGAAGGAATCAGTTTTGTTACCTGTATCTAGTTACGCTATCCATAAGTAGTCTTATCTGATTGTACTGTAAGCTTCGGCAATCTGCTTTTTAATTGCATCTAATTTTGAAGGGCTGTCAATCACTTCTGTACTTGTGGGTTCATTTCTGCCTCTTTTAACAGAAATTACTAGAGAATCATTTCTTGGCTGTATGTCAACAAAGGTTCTAAAATTCAATGTTTTAGCATAAGCTATCCTGTGCGGTCTTGTTTCTTCAATGACGTTGTCACCCAGTGATTTTATAAAACTACGTAGTGTAAGTAATAATTGTCTCGTTTGTTCTTCTAATCCTGCTAAATGCGTATCAAAAGAAATATCTGATTTATCCGTGTAAATGCCAAATTTGCTCATTGCTATTAATTATTGTCCATGCTATTTTAACCATCTCAATAGCAACAGCGATTTTTCGCCAAGCCAATATCCAAAATTAAATTTAGTTTGAGATGTGTAAAAATTGAAATAGCGTACTAATATATCAACCACAAGATTGATAAATATATCAAAATTTTTGAAATCGTATGCGGTATACGTACTTTTAATGGATAATCTTTTTTTCATAATTCAAGGATTAAGATACGGTAAATGATAATATTTTTTGCCAGTCCAATCGGATTAGGACATGCTACTAGGGATATCGCTATCTGCGAGGAGATAAAATCGATGACTAAGGAGAAGATCTTGATCGTTACTGGTCGACCAGCATATGATATTTTTTCCAATTATGGATATTCTGCTGAGAATGTGTATAGTCCTGAAAAATTCGATATCGATAATTTAATGCAACTGCGCTCACCATTGAAATGGCTGTTTAAGTACTTCATGTATTATAGAAATTGCAAAAAAATTGCCAAAGACCTTGTAGACAGTAATGAAGGTAGTCTGATTGTGAGTGATGAAGACTTTGCGTCAGTTGCTGTCGGGGAAAAAAAGAATCTCAAACGAATACTAATTACTGATCTCTTAGAAACTCATTTTGTTAAAGGTATCTTTTCAACTATAGAATCCCAAATGAACAAATCCATGCAAAGCATGTTAAAAAAATGTGATCGTGTTATTATTCCTGACGATGGGAATGACGCGGATAATATCTCTTATGTAGGACCAATTGTAAGAAGGTTAAGTATAACAAACAGGGACCTTTTGCGCAAAAAATTAGGTATAGACAAGAAAACAATATTGGTTAGTATTGGTGGAACCAGTGCTGGACGATACTTTGTTGATAAAACATTGAACGCGTACAAGAATTTAAGATCTAAAATGGATTTAGATTTATTGGTTGCTCTAGGTCCATCACTTGCCAAACTTGAAACTAATAATCCTATCTATAGGAACATTGGATTTGTAAGTAATTTACATGAATATATTTATGCGTCAGATCTTGTTCTTTCTTTGGCTGGAAGATCAACAATTGACGAGTCTCGTGTTTACGGAACCCCGGGGATATTCATACCTATTAAGAATCACTTCGAACAAGAACAAAATGCAAGAAAGCTTGGTTACTCATATGAGGATATATCAAGATTGGAAACTTTAATAATCGAAAAAATTCAAACTGGCAGACGTAGTAAAATTGATGCAAACAATGGTGCCAAGATTGCCGCCAAAATTGTTATGGAAATGGTATAAAAATTAAGAACAATAAAGGCATTTGCTTCCACTTAAAGTGTTTATAATTCTTGTGAGAGGCCTTCGGAGGGATTTGAACCCTCCTCGAGCGGTTTCTTCCTGTAACGATTCAAAGTTGAATGTTGTTGTCCACAGCCGCCTATACTGACCAGGCTATACTACGAAGGCCGATCATCATTGGTTTGATAAGCCTACAGTATATAACTGTTAGATAAATTATTTTCATACTTTAATGATATCTTTTCGAACTACCTGTATACCCTCATTTTCCAGATTACTTGCCAATGCATTTAGACCAATTGAGTCACCGGCCAAGTGTCCCAATATTATCAGGTTGCCTTGAATTTTACTTTCACTTAGTTTGACCAAATCATTATAGTCAATATGAAAGTAGAGAACCGTCGAGATTCCATTTTCAAAATAATTTTTTGCTATTTGAAATCCACCATTAGTACCTGCGGCTATTACTGCGACCCACTTGCCTACATTAGAATTAGGCTGTCCGTATGAAACTTGAATTTTTGTAGCTGCATTTTTGAATTCTGGGATATCTTCTAAAGTTGTAACCAAGTCTGACACTAGATTTGGATTTTCGTCTTGAATCTTTTGAGAGATTACTCTCCTGGCATACTCATCGCATGGTTGATGAATGTTTACTAATGGCATGTTTAAAATCTTTGCAGAATCAATAACAGAGGAGTAGATCTGACTATGGTTCCTGAGCTCTATTCTCTTCTTTAGATCCAAAACAGATCTTTTTGCAATATTTTCAGGAATGCCATTTTCTTTCATATAATCAATATGACTATCAATAACTTTGTAAAAATTGATGGCAGTTACACCAATAGGATGATGGGTTACTACTGCATCACAGCCTAGATTCTTTGCTAGCATTAGATCTGCAGTTGTTACGTCTATCATTAACATTATCTTCTTAAGGTTCTTACCATGAACGTGAACCGCAGTATCGGCAGGAACTAAGTTCCATTGAATTATATCAAGTGATATTTCTAAAATCTCACTAGTGCCTAACATCTTGGATTTCCTTCTTTTTAGATTCATAATACTATAAAGAAGTTTTGGATTCACTAATTGAAGGAATTCAAATTAGCTTATAACCACAAGTATTAGTTCTGAAAATGAGTTTTGTTAAATGCATATCTTTTATAATTTTATGACGAATTAAGACATAAGATTAATTTTAACGTTTAAATGTCATTGTGCAATTGGTTTTTGTACCATGAGT
>JALYLJ010000029.1 GCA_030774295.1 Thermoproteota archaeon | reverse complement strand
GATCAGCAGTACGAATACTTGTTAGTCAGAATAGTTTATGTAACACATATTGATAATAATTTCATTTGATACTGTCTCCTAGTTAGTTGTGAAAGAAAAGACTTACGAATAAAGTGATACAAAGATTATACGACATCCACCAAAATTTCTGAGCCTATCCTGTGCTTCCGCCAGAGGGGGATCGACTTTTTTGCCCAAAAGCACAGGTATAGTAAAGAGTAGGATGGAAACGAAAATTAGTGCTGGACACTAATTCCCAATAATCCTTAATTTTCTTTTCTGTCTAGAATAGGTACAATTGTACATTTTCCTCTTTATTACGAACGTTCTTTTATCCAATCCCCCACTTTGGGCCAGAGTTCTTTGTGAGCATTTTTTCCTAACATCAGACCGACATGTCCTGAGTTATGTTCAATGAGGTCCGTGTCATGGCATTCTGTTAATGCCTTATTAAGAGCCTTACTAGAGCTTGGTGCTACTAAATCATCCTTTTTGGCTACAATATTAAGGAATGGCATATTGATATTCTTTAGATTGATAATTGTAGCAGATTCGTATGCCTCTTCCATTCTCATTTTACTTTTGATAAGCAAATTCTGTTTATAGCAATACTCCGTAAATTCTCTGTATATTTCACCTATTATCGGAGGGCTGTCATACAGCCAAATCTCTGTTGCAAAGAATTCTGCCACCGACTCTAAAGTACGAGGCTGTTCAAAGAAGTGGAAATATTTATGAGTGTATTCTATAGGATTTCTAAGGATAAATGCAGCATTTAACATTATCCCAGGCAAGTTTCCAAATGCATCAAGAATATAATTTATCTTGATAGCTTTAGTCCAAACAGCAAGCAAAGAATTATCAAGATCGAAATCTCCTGGTGTAGCAACAGTTATCAGATTCTTTACTTTTTCAGGGTGGACTGCAGCGTACATTAGTGCAAGATCACCTCCCCAACAATAACCAAACAAAGATACTTTGTCAGAGTTTGTAATCTTTCTTATAAAGTCGACAGACTTGTCCAGGTATTTCTCAACAAAATGACCTATCGTCAGACTCTTGTCATATGCAGATGGCGTTCCCCAGTCTGTGGCAAAGATATCAAGTCCTTGGTTAAGCAAACCTCGTACGATACTTACTTCAGGTAAGAGATCTAAGATATAATGTCTATTTATAAAAGCGTAGATTACAAGTACAGGAGTATACTTCTGACTTACAGAGCTTCCTGCTTTGTCAGTAGCACTAGGACTAGGCGGTGGACTATTATAATGAAATAGTGAGTATTTTTCTATCTCACAAATCTTCTCTGATGGGGTACGATATAATGAATCTCTGATTGGCTCTATGAAATTATTATTCCATGTTGACGATCCATCAGATAAATATTTATACATGTCTCCTAAACCAGTAACTTTAGCTAATTCTGAATAGCTGGTAACAGTATCTGAGAGTGTATTAACGAAGTCTTCTTCTATGAACTTTTCATCAAAGGCCTTACGAAATCTGCTCCTTAAGATTTTATCCAGCTCAGATAAATTCTTCCAAGACTTATCGTATTCAGAAATTGTATTAAGATATATCGGATAAGCTTCAGCAAAAGCATTATACAATGTTAGGTTAAAACGAGCTGTGTTTAACCATGCCCTCATGAAAGCATGAAAGATGTCTATGGAAGAATTAACATAAGAGGAAAAGATGCCTTTATTGTATTGATCCGAACTAGAAGTAGTCGTAGGCCATTATGCATGATCACCATTATTGTATGTTTGTATAATTAGAAGACCCTGGATCTACGTATTTGGACGTAGGAGGCGAAGCATTACGAGGTCTTCAGAGTACTCCTTCAACGCTATTACATTGTTAATTTTTTTCTTCTTTTGCGCCGTGCAACAAAGTTATTGATTTTCCCTCACTTTATCAAGGAGAGTATCGACTGATTCACTATTTTTTTTCTAGTTATTTAAAATCGAACTTAAACATTAGGGTATTTGTCGGGAGTCGAATTTGATCTTTTAGTACAACCTGAGAATATGACTTGTCCAAAGAATTGTGTGGATAAATGAATGTATTAAATTCCAAAGACTAGAGAAATTGGCGGTGGTTTTGGTTTTATTGCCAAATGTTTTGAAATGTAGATTATTATTGGAACTCCGAGAAGAGCAATAGTATCGTTAACAAGAAAGGCTAATAAAAATCTCAGTCCGATTACAAATACTGCCATAACGGCTCCTGGAGTCTTGGCTTTAGTAATAATCAAAAATGCTACATGTTTTAATATTCCAGACCGATCATATGCTGAAATAATGCTAAACATTCCAAATAGAAATCCAATTACTTGAAGATTTATTGATTTTAAAGCATCCGAAAGGCTAATTGTTTGTGTTATAAGCATTAGTACCGCTCCTATCAACAAACATATCCAAATAGGAATCTTGAACTTGGTTTTGCCATTATTAGAATATAGATGAACGCAAGTAACTATAACTTCCAGTACAATTCATTAAAAACGAATATGCACTTCAATGTTGCGGATTGGGCTCTGGGTAGAGGACAAATAAAATGTTACAGAACCACTTTATTTTTTATTGATAATATTTTATGCAACTATTAAATATAATGCAATGATAAACATAGTAACGTGAGTGCTAACATTCGAACTACAAGCACATTTCATAATCCCAAATATGCAGAATGTATTGAAGCCTGTAATCATTGTGCCAATTCATGTGAATATTGTGGGACATTATTTTAAGAGAAGATAGCGTAAAAATGCTGCTAAAATGTATAGAGCTATGTTTTTACTGTGCTGATATATGCAGGTTCTCCTCAAAATATATGTCGTGTGACAGCAGTTTTGCGAAGGAATTTGTCAATACTGTGCAAAGGTCTGTGATGACTGTGCTAAGGAATGTGAAAAACATGATATGGATCATTGTAGGCAATGCGCAAAAGTATGTCATGAATGTTCAGCTATTTGTCAGGAAATGGCAGCGAAGTGAATCTTTGACAAACTGATCTAACCATCATAACTATCTCATCAGGCTTAGCTCATTTACCCCAAAGATTTGGTTTATCACTTGTTCCATCCATCTTCCTCAGAACTAACTCTCTCTACTGTAATATCATCGAAATATCTATCTAACACACTTTCTCTTTCCATTGCTAATGGAGGAGAACAATAATCTTCTTCCACCCACATGGCATAACTATTGTTAGTATCAAATCTTGCATTTTGTAGACCATGATGGAGTGTTTCTCCAAATGGTCGTAGTTTCGATATTTCTCCTGATTCTAACTTCTTTCGTAATCCTGAAAGATCATTTTTTGGTTTTGCTCGAACAATGTATAATGTCATGATTATTTCAATGATATTTACATCCATGAATAATATCGTCCCACGAAGACACATCAAGTCCTCCTTCGTTCTTTGTGAGCTGATGACGTTTATTTCTTAGTTTTGAGTACTTTTCTCTCATGGTAAACAATAAAGCAACTAGCACAGCAAAGATCACAATGACAATCACGTAACTCACGGGTGCGTCTGCCACTATACGATATTATAGACATTATATGAAATAAATCTTCTATTATTAGAGATTAAAGCGGTTGACAATCAGTTCGGTTGTTATCTTAATATAATCGCAAAAAAATGATTGAATGAGATTGTATAGGAATTGAAAGAAAATGCACTAACAACGCGAAAAATATTACAAGCAATCTCTAATGAAGAATCACAGGAATTGTTTAACGTAATAGCCGAGAATAAAAGCAGTTACGATGTTGTTGAGGGAGACAAAATGACTCGCAAGCAGTATTATCTGAGACTTGCCAAACTTGTAAGGTTAGATTTGGTTAGGAAAGAGAGTGGGAGTAGCGAGTAAAGGTCATGAATTAACTAAAATGTTGATTTTTACTATTATATCTATAATTGATGGTTAATCTATCTCCTTTTCAGCTAAATTTGGTTAAATAACTTTTATAATTCGGAGCAAAATTAGAGATGATGATTAAAATTCACTAGATGGGCTATAAATCTAACACGCAGAAATTGTATATGGCAGTAGTAGACGATGAGCAGGATATTGTGTCATTATTCCGTGATGCCTTATCTCAAAT
>JALYLJ010000028.1 GCA_030774295.1 Thermoproteota archaeon | reverse complement strand
CTGTGGAGCTGTACCTATTTTATGCAAATATGGATATGTTGGTCCGGTATATTGCACTGAACCTACTTTTCCAATTATGATATCAATACTACAGGACTATGCTTCAAGGACCAAAGAGGCTTTATACTCGTCAAGGGATATTGAAAGATTAATTACTCAAGTAATTCCTCTTAATTTTGGAGCGGTTACCGACATCTCTCCAGACGTTAGAATAACTTTTGCAAATTCAGGACATATGATTGGTTCTGCCTCTACACACATGCATATTGGAAATGGTGATTACAATATACTGTACACCGGCGATTTAAAATTTGGTAGACTAAATACTGTGGACAACGCTTTTTGGAATTTCCCAAGAGCAGAAACGCTAGTAATAGAAAGTACGAACGGAAATAGAGATGATAAATTTGTTACTAGAGAAGTAGCGGAAGAAAACCTAGTCAAAAGTATTAATTCGACCATTCAGGATGGTGGACGAATATTGATTCCTGTCCCTGTCCTCGGTTTATCACAGGAAATTTGTGTCACCTTAGGAATGTTAAGGAGCATCAATAAAATAAATCCTGAAAATATTTTTGTGGACCAAAAAATACTGGATATGTTCTTTTTTTACGAGATGTATTCGGAATATCTATCAAAGACACTAAAGCAGCGAATAAGTGAGCGAACTGAAGATCCTCTTTATATCAACAGTCTTGTCAGTTTAGAACCATCTGTGAACTGGAATGGATCAATAATATTATGTCCATCCTCAATGCTTACGGATGGTCCATCAATTACATATCTGAATCAAATAGCAAGCGATCCTCTGAGTAAGGTTATTCTATTATCCGAACAATTTCAGTCTACACCAGGAAGACTGCTCCAAGAAGGACAGCGTAATATTACTATAGGCGGTAATAATCTTGAAGTTAAGTGCAATATTGATGTGATACCAGGGTTTAGTATACACAGTGATTACAATCAGTTATTGGCTTACGTAAATCGATTGAAACCAAAGCTAAAAAAGGTAATTACTAATCATGGGGAAGGAAAGAAATGTCAAAACTTGTCAAATTCGATAAACAAGATATTCAAGGTACAAAGTTTCCATCCACTCGTTCAAGAATCAATCAAAGTATTGTGAGCTTGTAGAAAGATTATTTAAGATCCTGTACACCTTTCCAAATCTTTACATCGGGTGGTGTAATTACTACCCGTTCTTCACCCAATCTTGCAATGTCTCCCCCTGCTGATTTAACAAAACTGTACAAATCATCTATGGCCTTTCGTAGGGTTTCTATATCCTTCTGGGCCATGGGTGTTATTCGTACTATCAGAATCATGTGCTTTTTAGCATCATCTTTAATCGAATCAACATCGCTAATATCTTTTAGAGTTATGGCCTTAAGGTAAATGGGTTGATTTTGCAATGTCGTACATCCTCTTCTTGATAGCTTGAGAGGTAAAAAGTCAAATAGTTATTCTGGTCAAATATTTTTAACTTGTAGCTTTATTTTTTGCAATTAAAGGGTCTGAAAAACCAAAAGTAATTTCAAAAGACAAAGGTGTTATACTGCTTTATATTAATTTTTAGTCTAAATAATTGAAATAATGTTCATTATTTAGTAAATATTCTATCTTCATCACCGACACTGGGTAGCAAAATTTAAGGTGGATAGGTTATGACTTAAGATTTAAACTATATTTCTGTAATTGTCTGTGGTTGAACAATGGGTACCGAAATAGCGGCGTTTATTGGAACAAAAAGGTATTCTGATACATCTAGTTCTCCAATTCAATTAATAGACGATTTATGGTTGAATAAACACCGTTCAAATTGGTAATACAATGCGCTATGCCTTCAATATTATTTTCACTCATTTGAATGCCTTTGTTGTACTTTGTCTCAATCTTGTTCTTGTCGGTTTCCAAATACATAGTATAGATTGTATGATATTTTTGAAGGGAACAATGATGAGTATATTGTCTGATCTCAAAGTTATTTATGTTTATCCCATCTATAACGCTTTTTTTCAGTATTATGATTTTCTTGATAGGATCACCTTCCCAATGGTCAAGATCGTCATCGCGTTTAAATGTCATTTCTTTTCATATTCTAAAAATCTTACCCATTCTGGAAACCATAAATTATATTCTGAAATCCCGATACCCTTGGAGAGAATGGAAGGAGAATTATAAAATACCTTATTTGCGCCCAACTCTTTAGAAATCCTGGTATTTAGTTCCTCAAGTGAGGGCACTTGTCCAATATATTTATGAGCAATCAATTCTCTGTTATGGGTATAGAGACCAACTTGTCGTCCGTCGACGGATGGGACATAGCTGACGATAACAGAAACTGATTTGACGCCTACCTTTCTTAGATAATAGATAGTTTCCTTGGCAGTGATTCCAGTTTGAATTGTTCCTTGAATTAGACCAATGTTTTTTTGGCTAATTTTGTGTTTGAGAATATATTTTAATGATTTTCCGGAAGTTATCATCTTATTCTTGCTAATATTCTCAGAAAAATCTATCATTCTATCGGAATCATCGTACCTGTCATTTATTATAGCCTCACCTAAGTCAAATTTTGGAATATGATTCCTGTATTCTGCACTAAAGCCAAGAGTCATTGGTCTAGGATAATCGGGTTCTGCATATGCTGCATCAATATCGATGTTAGAGTGTGTAGAAAGAAAATCTGCCTGCACTTTTCCAATCCTCTTTCTGATTTCATAAATTCCTTTTCCATTAATAGTAGCAGTAACATGAGACTCTCGGATGAATTCAAAGGGATCTATCATTGTCCTCGTAGTGGGAAGGGATAGTATCTTTTGTTGACCATTCTCAACATCCATTTTGATTAATTGTCCTGGTCTTACGTCTTCAAAATTCATGTTTGGAAAAGGGATGCGGAGCGAATTTTCTGAAGCTATTATGGAGATTGAATTGTTCTTGTCCGTACCACTTACAAGTGGTTTAAAGCCAGTAGAATCTCTGTACGAATAGATCTTTCCATCATACATCATAGTTAGATTGCCCCTCAAATGTCTGTCCAAAAATTCACAAGCTTTTTCAGCATTCCCCTGATCTATTAATAATTTCTTAAAAATACTATAAATCTTGTAAAGTGAATCGGCATTAGCCGCATCGCCCACAAGTGGATGCAGATGCAATTTTTCAATGTCAACAAAGAATCCGTCAAGTACTACACTAATCTTATTCATACTTCTAAATCTAGGAGTTCTTTTGGATAAATAGCCTAATCCGATTATATATCTAAGGTTACTATTATCATTAACGATTTTCGGAATTGCACCATCTCCAGGGAATGGGCCAATACCACTAGAAACCAAATTATCTATAATTATCTTCCAGTAAGCTTTCCCTCTATGTTGAAGCATCTGCAATGAATTAATGAAATATGAAACTAGGATTTCTCTATCTGCCGAATAATTTGTAATTGCAAAGATGCCGGCCAATGATCAATACTAGATCTATAGAGAAATTAAATATTTTGTTTGGGACGGTCCAGTTTTTGATGACGCAGAACAGTTTAGAGGAAGAAAAGCAATGTGAAAGAATGTCGAAATGGTAAAAGAAATGCAATAAATACCACAAGAGCTGGGTCTGGAACTGTAGAGCGGCTTGAGAGAAAAAATGGTCATAGAATCCTTGTCTTATAAAAGGATGACATTCAAAAAATAATTCAGTATTTAAATTAAATAATAATTTTGGTATAGTTGTGAAAACATAAAAAAATCAAACAAGCGTCATTATAATTCATATACTAGACTAACAAAAACAACAGAATTTACTATATGCATTGTTTGTTTGGGAAATATTTAACGCAAGAAAATTGGCAAAGCAATTTAATGAAAAATAAAAAAGTATGAGTAAATGAATCGTAGTCAAGAGGAGTAATTTTAAAACTCTAATTCATATGTTATTGTTAATTTCTAGTCCTAATGAGGGACCATTAATCTAGCTCGAGTCTTACATGTTTAGTATTCCGTGAGAAAACTAATTCCGAACTATTCATAAATATTATCCGAAAGCTCGACGACCTGTTCGGAGAATGATACAGCTGTGTACAGCTTTTTATCAAAGCGCGCAGGCTCAGTTCTTCAAGGATCCGTGCAGGGTATTGCAGGCAGCTTTGGAGGACTGGCAAGTATTATCGGACTAATTCTGGGTGGATTTTTGTACATACTAATTGGACCAATTACTTTTCTGATTAGTGCTGGAGTAATATTCGTAGTTTTCGTAATGTCCTTCCGGTTATTGAAAATTAAGGGTTCTGATTAGTAACATACGATAAATTTGTAGAGAAGTTTGACATTACAGATATACACGCCTATGTTCTAGCGAATTCAGTTAAAATGAATCATAAACATCATTAACTGAATCAAACTTTTTAAAATAAGCAGCTCTTAATTCGGCGCACGCTACAATGAGTGTCCTATGGGAAAAAGTGTGAAGGCAGATAGCACAGATAACTAAAAATGAGAATATAATATTACAGTAATTTAACAAAAAGTTGATAATGAACACTTTAAATTATGAATTATGACAATCATATCAATTGCTCATAGGCTTAATTGGTAAGGCAAACGTTGGTAAGTCCACCTTTTTTTCTGCATCAACAGATAACGTTGTGAACATTGCAAATTATCCGTTTACGACAGTCAAGCCTAATCTAGGAATTTGTCACGCTAGAGTAAAATGCGTATGTACGGAATTTGGAGTCAAGGATAATCCAGTTCATTCCATTTGTATAGATGGAGTGAGATTTATTCCAATTGAAATAGTAGATGTAGCCGGTTTAGTCCCTGGTGCTCATGAGGGCAAGGGACTGGGAAACAAATTCTTAGACGATGCAAGACAAGCAGACGCCCTTATTCATATTATAGACCTCTCAGGTTCTACTGATTCAGAAGGAAGGCCAATTGCAACAGGTACAGGCGACCCAGTGGAGGATATTAAATTTGTTGAAGAAGAATTTGATCTTTGGCTTGTATCGATTATTAAAAGGGATTGGGACAAAATAAGGGAGCTTGATTCATCGGGCCTAAATACAACTCAGATTTTAAAAAAGAGATTGTCAGGACTCGGAGTAACTGAATCAGCTATAGATAAAGTCCTGAACAACTTGAATTTACATAATAAGAAAATCAAAGATTGGACAGAACAAGAAACGTTAGATTTTTGTCATAATACAAGAAGAATCGTAAAGCCAATAGTCATTGCAGCAAATAAAGCTGACATTTCAACTTCCCATAATTTCCTGCAACAAATTGTAGAAAAGTACCTTCACGTAATACCCTGTACGTCAGAATTAGAAATGTTGTTACGAAAAGCAGCAAAGAATGGATTTGTTCATTACCTTCCAGGAGATAATTCATTTGAAATTAAAGAAAGTATGCAATTAAGCGAAAAACAGAAGGATGCGCTCCAAATTGTTTCAGAATTCATTAAAAAACATGGTACAACAGGTGTTCAAGAGATAATAAATATCGCTTGTTTTAATCTATTGAAGAAAATAGTAGTATATCCAGTTGAAGATGAATCAAAATTAACGGATAAAAAGGGGAACATTCTTCCAGAAGCTTATTTACTAAATGAAGGATCAACTGCAAAGGACCTGGCAATTGCAATACATCAGGAATTGGGAAAAGGTTTTCTTTTTGCTATTGATGCTAGAACAAAGAGAAGATTGGGAGCAGACTACAAATTAGAAAATAATGACGTGATTAAAATAGTATCTGCGACGAGTAGAAAGTGATAACTATGTTATGTCTAGGAATTGAAAGTACAGCACATACTTTTGCTTGTTCTGTAGTCAAGTATTCAGATTCTGATACTGATAAATCGCCTAATATTCTTTCAGACGTTAGAAATATCTTCAAAGCCCCCGATGGATCGGGAATCCATCCAAGGGAAGCAGCTCGCCATCATGCATCAGTAGCAATAGAGGTTCTTAAACAATCTTTAGAATCTTCTAAAATAAAGTACAAGGA
>JALYLJ010000027.1 GCA_030774295.1 Thermoproteota archaeon | reverse complement strand
AATGAAATCAGCACTAAATTTAATGGACCGATTGAAATAACTCTTGAATTCGAAAAGGTTGCTCCAGAAGAACAGGAACAAAATAAATATAATTTTCCTGCAGGAAAATTACTTCCAATCGCGGGCTCTGATGCTGAATAGAAGCATGTAATTACAAAAACCAGACTTACTTTGATTGCATGAATTTATTCGAATAGATTAATTATCATTAGAAGTATCAGTATCAGCACCGTCACCGTCGTCTTCAAGTATGGATTTTATTTTTTCTCTCAATTTAGATATACTGACAGGCTTGCTAATGAAATGAGTAACATCGACTGACGGGATAACTTTGCTGAATTCTTCTTTGTTAATCTCAAAAGCGGTGATAAATGCAATCTTCATAGTAGGATCACTTTCTTTTATACGCCTATACAACTCAAATCCATTTATTTTAGGCATTCGAATGTCGGTAATTACTAGATCATAATATTTCGGAGGATGATTCTGAAAGTTATTTATAGCGTCATCACCTTTAGAAAAGGTTTCAACCCTGAAATCGTTTTTTGATTCCAATCCTCTTTTTATGACCGAAAGGATATCAGATTCATCGTCCACAATCATTATTCGTGGTGGTGAATTAATTTTATTACTTTCCGTCATATATTGAATTTTGATATGATTATCATATATAATAAGTTTCATTAGGCGAAAATTGATATAACAAGAAAAATAACGTCATGAAAATGACTGAAAAACCAGACTGGTTGGACCTCCTACAGGAATCAAAAATAAAAGAATTCAATGAGTGGAGATTGTCCAATATTCTTGTGAAAATAGATATAAGTGGTATGGATTTTTCAGGAAAGGATCTTTCAAATGCCTTCCTAAACGGCGTCAAATGCAACAGAATAAACTTGTCAGGGTGCAATTTACGCAAGGCCAATTTTGCCCAGGCAGAAGTTATGGACTCCAACTTTGAAAATGCCAATCTGGCAGATGGGATTTTCCTGTATTGCAATTTGAAAGATAGTAAATTAATAACTGCAGACCTAACTAGAACAAACTTTATGTGGGCAGATTTAAGAAGTTGTGACTTTAGTGGTGCAAAACTCGAGAAAACAATCTTTGTCGAAGCCAAATTACAAAATGCGAAAATGGATTCATTGCGCAATGAGTCTGTTTATTTGAAATTTGCCAAGATAGAATAAGAAATTTTTGAAACATAAAAAAATAATCATTACACATCAATACTCCAATAGATTAATACGAATGAGACGTCTAGATAGATTGGTTGGAAGTAGACAAGATTCGAACTTTAAAGTTACTAGGCAAATGGTCACTTAATAGAGTTATAGGTAAACGACGACCACTAGTGGCTGTTTTCAGTTTGACCCATTACTGTAATTTTTACTGTCCAATGTGTCCGTTCGGTGATTCAAATAAGGAGGGACAATTAAAATTAGTTAACGAAAGGGATCTTAGTACGGAACAATGGAAATCTATCTTCGACAAAGTTTCGAAATATTGTGTTTGGTCAATTATCGAAGGAGGGGAACCAACTAGTCGACCTGATTTTATTGAGCTTGTTAGTTATCTTCATAGTATTAACATGCCTACTTCCTTGATAACAAATTGTTCACTTTTACACACTGTAGACCTTGGAAAACTAAAACAATATATTCAGTTCATTACATGTAGCATCGACTCGGTTTATGAAGAGCCATATTGTAAAGTGCGCGGTGTGTCTAGCAGAATATATCAAAAGGTTATGGAAAATATTGGACTCCTTAATGAGAGTAACATTTCACATTATTTCAATAGCGTAATTACAAAATTTAACACAGATGAATTTATCGATCAAACTTATTTTGAAAAAGCAAAAGCGCTGGGTTCAAACGCAGTTTCTCTAACCTTCGTAGAAGACAGAGCTGATGTGCCGTACTCGTTATTGCCAGATAGAAAAACTATGGATAAAGTATGTGAAAGTGTTTTGAATTATGGGAAAGAACATTCTTCTCCTCAAATAATGATCCCCCCAGAATATTTTGAACAGATTCTAGAAAATGGGCGTACTAATTTCGACGAATGCGGAGTATGGAAGAGTACATTTGTCAATGCCGACGGGACCGTGATGGTGCCGTGCTGGAAGTTTAACAATGCAGAGAACATGTATAATCTGCTTGAACATAGCATAGAAGATGTTTGGAGCGCACCTCAATGGGAGATAGCTAAAACATGTCACGATTGTCAGGTACTCGGATGCATATGGTATTCTTCTCAACCTATAACTACCTTCGCCAAAAATTATATGAACGGACTGTCCAGGATGATAAATCAACATAAACCGGAATTATCCATTGATTAACTTGTTTGAGCACTAATGACCGCCAACAGAATCCCATTGCTTCATCTACAAAATTTGATCTACGCGCACATTCAGGTTATCATTATCATGATATAACTCTCCGACGGCTTTGAATTCCTTTCCTTTTTTTATCAACTCTCTTGGTCCACGATAATCATAATAGTGTAAGCTAGCGTGCCATTTACCATTTATCAGTACTATTGCTTTGCCCATCATTACCTTTTCAATTTCAATGTCATATGACTGTCCTTGAACTTTTCCTACATTTTCGGACAGAATTATCTTATTACCAATTATTTTTATCCTTCCTAATTTTTTAAGCATCTGTAATCCTGCATTCACAAGCTCATCTTCTTGTCCCAATATTTTATAAATTAGGTCCATGTCCATTCCACTGTTTCCACGACAAGATACTAAAGAATATATTTTTCTGGCCGTCCGTTCAACGGTTTTTCTAAACTGTGCCAATAGGTTATCATTTGTGAAGGCTTTAATCTCCTCATGGAGAATTTTGTTCTTGCCAGGTTGTGATTTTATCTTGGTTCTCTTTTCAGAGTCCAGAAAAGAGTCCAGATAATCAATCTCCTCTTTGATCATAGGATCAAGTTCTAAGTTGGTTCTCTCAAGGGTTTTGAGTTCGAGATCAATACTGGTAGACGAGAATATAGCTTTCATCCTATCAATTTTTTTTCTAGTGATGTCTAGATATCGTTGATCGATTGTATCCCTTGTTGCAAGAATTAAAACCGAACCGATATTTTTTCTTCCAGTTCTTCCCCTTCTTTGAATATGCCTAATTTCGCTTGGTATTGGTTCATAAAAAACTACTAGATCTACCTCCGGAATATCAAGGCCCTCTTCTGCAATAGAGGTTGCCACTAGAACACTAAATTTTCCTTCCCTAAAATTTTTTAGGATAGAGTTTTGTTCTTCTTGTTTCATTCCAGGATCTCCTTGTCTTTTGGATTGACCTACAAATTTTGACGCGCTAATGTTATCTTTAATTAGCATTTCAACAATATGTTGTGCAGTATCTCGATATTGAGTAAAGACAAGGACTCTAGAAATTACTTCTGGTGCACTACGCGATGAATTACCTCGCTTATTTAGAATCGACTGCGGATCATGTCTTTCTTTTAGGATTTTGAGAAGGTATTGAACTTTTGGATGATCCATCTGTAAATTTTCCATCAATCGTTTTATTTCTTTAATTCTATTATCCCCTAGCAAAATCTTGTGGCTCTTACTCTCTTCTGGTCTTGTTCTACCCAAAAACGTTCCAAGTGAGTGAAATCCTTGACTCTCTACTAATTCAATACAATACATCAATGATAATGCAATGGATTGTTGCATCAATGCATAGTAGATCGATCGTCGATCTTCTTCTAAAGTAATACTCAATTTGGATCTAAGTTGTTCGCCTAAGGAGATCAGGTCCCTCTTGAAAATCCATTTTGAATTTTTTCTTAAAATATTTCTGCTATTTAACCAATTGAGCTTCTCGTCCAACATTGTCTTTAAAATTGATTTAACATACTGATACTCTGAAGGGAGATCGAACCATTGCCACTTTAGATGAATTGGATTGATGTACCGTTTTACATCTTTATCTTCCTCAGTTTTAAATTCAATATTTTCAATAAACAAATTATTACATATTTCTTGAATTTTGTTTTTTTCTGATCCCGGACTAGCTGTTAATCCTAGGATTAGTGGATTTAAACAATGCTTGATGTATTGATCTGCTATGAAAGTGTACGCGTAATCCTTCACGGCACGATGTGCTTCGTCAAATACTACCAAAAAAAAATCTACAAGTGAAAGTCTTTTATCAATAATGTCGTTTTTTACTACCTCTGGAGTAGAGAAAAAAAGTCTTATCGTTTTATTATTCCAC
>JALYLJ010000026.1 GCA_030774295.1 Thermoproteota archaeon | reverse complement strand
CTTTATACCTTTAATTCTTGTATTTGACTTGTTTATCAATTTGGATTTAGATTGCTTTCCTAACATTTCAAGTAATCTTTTCGCAGTCATTAACTTCTTTCTTTTAGTGTCTATTTGGCTATCTTGATCGCTTGCTGCAAATTTTCTTGGCTTATTGTCTAGATCCATACCTACTAAAGTAATACTCTTTGCCTTCATTTCTTCAGCCAAAAACACACTCCTGTCGCCGTCAGTAAATCCTCCAAAATTATACACATTCTCTGTTGGCATTACCTGAGTCGTACCTATTATTTTTCTAAATTTAGGAACATTTTTTTGTAGATTTTCCATGTTATCTCCATGGGCGTGGATAACCATTATCGCTCCCATTTTTTCTGCCATTCTTAGGTACTTTGGATTTCCATCAAGATCCGATACTACTATATCCGGCTTTATCTTGCTTTTTAATAAAATCTCTACCACCCCATCTGCGGCAATCTTTATGTATTTTTTATTCTTCTTGATAAACTCAATATTTTTTTCCAGGCTAGGACCTGCTCCAATTACAAGCACGTGCTTTCCTTGAATCTTCTTTTGGATTTTAGACACCAGTAATGCCTTGTCCTTTATCATATTGCTTAGCATTTCAGCCGCTTTTTGATCTTTCTCGGTGCTATATCCAAACTCGGTTCTAATTTGTTGATAAAAAGGAAACCATTCTATGAATTTCACATTAAGAAATAAAAGAAGGTTATTAATAGATTGTTTGATCGGCCAAAAAAGAGTCTAAAAATTGGACTAGTTTAAAGATTTTTTCCATAAATAACTACTAACTGAATCTAATCTAAATATTATTACTATTTAGATTGCGTGAAAAGAAGCCATAACTATTTCCAGTTAAAAGAATTGATGAGAAATGTCTATATTGCATATATTTGTGGCTCTGGGATAATTCATTGGATGTTTGTTGATTTTAGCTCTCTAGCTACCTCTATAGGAATAGGAGGATTAGCTACCTCTATAGGAATAGGAGGATTTTCGGGCTTCTTGATGGGTTACGCCATAAAGAAAATATTAAAAATAATTATCATAGTTTCTGGATTATTGGTAGGCCTCTTGTACTATCTTCAATACAATGGGTTAATTGCATTAAATTGGCCAAAGGTGCAAGAAACCTTTGGATCGGCAATGACTAATTTTAACGGGTTTAGTCTGAATACCCCATTCTTTCCTGGTATCAGCGACCAGATTTTTGACGCAATCTCAAATTCTGGTATTCCACTCACTGGAGGTTTTGCTGCTGGGTTTGCATTTGGCTTCAGCAAGGGCTAGAATATTGATACAAGGACAGTTTTCGATGAGCTATTCGTATCCGTGTAACAATTATAACTACTTCTATGTCATATCCTTGATATGAAAAACAAGACATCCGGAATGGTCTTTCCGGGTGAATACATAGCAGAGATTGAAGAATTCCAAGGTGGGAATAATACTTTCACACTTGATGGAACTATTAGATCAAGTGCCATGGGTAAAAAGGAATATGATTTTAAAAGAAGGGCAATTAAGATAGATTCGGTAAATTCGCTAGAAATACCCAAGATAGGAGATATTGTTATGGGATATGTGGAAATGTTATTTGGATCAATGATTTCAGTAAAATTATTTTCCATAAACAACAAGTTGTACAAGTCAGGTTTATCTGCCATTGCTTCGGCGAGAACTGGAAATAATAAAGGATGGAATCGAGATCGATACAATAGAAAACCAAAATCGATATACAGAAATGGCGATATTGTCCGTGGTCAAATTACAAGTCTTATGAATTCCTCGATTCATCTAGCTGTAGATGGAACTAATTTTGGTTTACTGTACTCTTTGTGTCTGAATTGTGGTGGGGACACGGTCAAAATTGACAATGGTATAAAATGCATAGAATGTAGCGCATATGAAGAAAAGAGGGTAGCAAGTGATTATGGAATTAGTCCTCTTAAATCAATACACTAATTTTTATGGCAAATAAACATATCTAGCGGTTCACAAAAAATCAAGTTCACTTTAGATAAAATTTTTAATACCTTTTCTGTATCCTAATGGATGAACGGCGCACATTCATTTACAGGGAAAAAGATAGACCCTCCAATCATTTCTAAAAATATGACAATATCGCAGTTGGTTCATTTTTTTGGATCAACAGGGTACAATGCGAGACGACTTTTTGAAGCAGCAAACATAATGAAAGAAATGATTAATAACGGGAGTACAACTTGCTTGACGCTCGCGGGAGCATTAACACCAATAGGAATGGGGAATACGATAAAAACTCTTATCGAGAATGGTTTTGTAGATTGGATAGTAGCAACTGGTGCCAATGTCTACCATGATCTCCATTTTGCCTATGGTCTTCCCGTCAGGCAAGGCCATTTTCAAGTTGATGATGATCTGCTTTACGCAAAGCAGATCGTACGTATTTATGATGTATTTATAAAGGAAATAGGAACTCTACAGGCACAGGACATTATAGTTCAGAGAGAAATTAAGAATATTGCAAGCAACAATAATTCTGAATGGTACTCTACAGCAGACATGTCTTATGAACTTGGCAAGGCAGCGTATGAAAATTCAAAAAATCCAAATAAATCATTCCTTGTTTCGGCATATAAAAATGACATACCCGTTTTCATTCCAGCAATCAGTGATTCTTCTATTGGACTCAATATGCTACCCTTGATATTTGAAGACGTCAAAACCTTTCCAAACGTTATGTTGGATATAGCTGAATCAACAGCGATACTGTGGAAAAGTAAAGCTTCAGGGGGTATTGAATTGGGCGGTGGAGTTCCAAAGAATTTTTTCCAACAAACAGGACCAGCCTTATACCAAATATTAAAACTAAAAGACGGAGGGCACGACTATGTAATACAAATAACCGATGCCCGGCCTGACACAGGAGGCTTATCTGGAGCAACAATACAAGAAGGAAAAAGTTGGGGAAAAATAAAGACCTCTCATAAAAACAATGTAATAGTTTATGGAGATTCTTCAATTTGCTTTCCGATTATTTCCTCTTACGTTTTATCTGAATGCAAGAAACGAGCCGGTAAGAGATTATACTCAAAGAAAAATAAGTGGGTGGAGGAAATGAAAAGAGAATACCTGAAAAATAAAAAATAAAAAATAAATAAATAAAAATCATTAAAAAAATAAACTAAATAATATTTACAAAGCAATCTATCAAATTCATTCAACATAGAAGGATGGCATTTTTATCAGTCGAGGTGTTCAAATAACACCAATTACTGAATATTGTCAGCCTTCACCGTTATGCCTATGTTGAAAACCATTACGGTATCTTTTATTTCACTATTATCATATATAACTATATTCAAAATTAACTATATTGATATATACACAGTCGGATGTTTTTTAGATTTGTAATTGGCATGCGTAAGTGCATTAGAAATTAGAAAAACATAAAGACAAGTCACAGTTTAAGGAAGAAAAGAACTAATGCTAAATTACTCAGATATCAAGTTAGGAAAATGGGATCTTTCAGACTTAGTCGATGGGAGTCCGAGAAAGGAATTTGCAGAATTAGTTGATAATATTAAAAGGAACGTCAAGGAATTTGAAGATAGTAGGCAACTCTTAAAACCCGATCTCAACACCTCGACGTTTGAATCATTAATTCACAAGATTGAGAATATTTTGGAAAAACTTAGTACAGTAAGTAGTTTTGCTAATCTTAGGTACGCTGCCGATACTGCATCTAACGAAGCGGCAGCTCTTATTCTTCAAACAGAACAATTAGGTTCTCAGATTAGTAACCAGATTTTGTTTTTTGATTTATGGTTCAAAAAGGAACTTGGCAATGATAACGCACAGAGATTAATTGATGGTATTTCTGTTGTTTATGGGGAATATTTAAGGCATAAAAGGTTAGTTGCAAAGTATTCATTGAATGAATCAGAAGAGAAGATTATTAACACTCTAGAAGTAACTGGTCCAAGTGCTCTCGTAAAAATATATGATAGAATGACTAATAATTTTGAATATACCTTTATCAAGAAACGAGGAAATATAAAGACTATTAAGACTTTTACCAACAAGGAAAAATTACTTTCATTAGTCAGGAGCTCAAATGCGAATGAGAGGGAATATGCGTACAAGGCATTATTCAAAACATATGAAAAAAATAGCGGGGTGCTAGGAGAAATTTACCAAAACTTAGTTACTCAGTGGAGAGATGAAAATATTTCCATTAGAGGATTCAATTCTCCCATATCAGTTAGGAATATTTATAATAATATTGATGATTCTACGGTAGAGATACTGTTATCAGTTTGTAAAAAAAATGCAACTTTGTTTCATGATTATTTCATGGAAAAAGCAAAATTAATTGGCGTTAAGAAATTACGACGTTATGATCTGTATGCGCCAATTACAAAGAAAAATGCTCTTAAATTTAGTTTTAAGAATGCCGCTAAATTGGTTTTGGACACTTTCTACAAGTTTGATCCAAGATTTGGTGCCTATACTGAGCGCTTATTTAAAGAAGGGCATATTGATTCCGAAATAAGGAAAGGAAAAACTAGTGGCGCTTTTTGTTATACCGTTTCTCCTCAAAGGACTCCTTACGTGCTCTTGAATTTTGATGGAAAGATGAGAGATGTTTCAACTATGGCACATGAATTTGGCCATGCAATACATAGTATGTTCGCATCCGATAAACCCATTTTGGTATCACATGCTCCTCTTCCATTAGCCGAAACTGCTTCTGTTTTTGGAGAGATGCTTCTTAATGAACAAATTTACAAGAAACTAAATAGGGAAAAGAAAAAGATTTTCTTGGCTGAACAAATTGATGATATGTATGCGACTATTATGAGACAGGCATTTTTTACAATTTTTGAAATTGAAGCTCACAAATACATAGCAGAACAGAGCGTTACTATTGATAATATATCGGAATTGTATATTAATAATCTAAAAACCCAATTTGGAGATTCATTACGTATTTCAGATGATTTCAAATGGGAATGGCTTTATATCCCTCATTTTTTCCATACTCCATTTTATTGTTATGCTTATTCCTTTGGAAATTTACTTGTACTTTCACTTTACCAGCAATATATGGAAGAGGGCAAATCCTTTGTTTCAAAATATCGCGAGATATTGTCTGCAGGAGGATCTGAAAAACCAGAAACTTTGCTCAGGAATGCTGGATTTAATATCACTGAGGAATCTTTCTGGCAACAAGGTTTTGATCTTGTAAAGACGAAAATTGATAAATTACGAGTAGATGATGATTCATGAAATGGTAAATTTTTCAAGATTTTATCTGTGCTGAATTCTTGAAGAACACGTAAAGAAGGATCCATCAGTATTTGGCTACCTTTAATTTGTAAATGTTTTCCATAAATGGCTAATTATATCATTACGAACAGCACAAGCAAAAGAATATTCGCTTGATAAAGAACAAACTAGTTACGATGACCTCTTTGACTCCTTACGTCTATCAGTAAAAGGTTATAATTTAGAATAGCGTAACACCGAAATGATGGAAGAGATAGATAAAGACTTAGCGACTCTTCTTGATATTTATAATGAGAAATTTGAGGCAAATAAGGGACAAAAGGAGAAAAAAATAAAGGAACGAGATGATTTTGAAATTCAGTTCAAAAAATTAATAGTAAATGTCATTAAACCAGAGATGGATAACTATAAAGAACTTCTGGACAAGAAAGGCCTACATTCTTATATAAAAATAGAACCACAATTTGAACTTGAAGATAAACCTCCTAGAATAACTTTCACATTCAGTTACAAAAAGTCAAAACATTCCTCCTCTTCTTTACCCTCCATAACATTGGCGGCAGGAAATGGAAAAATTGAATTGTATGAAAATAGGATAGAACCTACAGGTTCAGGTTCATCGGGTCGGGAAGGTTCATACGAAATGGCTCAAATCACCAACGCATTTGTAAAGGAACTACTATCAAAATTTTTTAAATCGCTTTTCAATAAGTCTTGGACACAATACGACTTTGAATAACGATGAGGTTCTAAACTACTTGCTTTTTTCTCCTCATGTAAATGTCTAAACGTAATCACTCCGTTACTAATTGATAAAACAATAAAAAAATATTGTATCTTCAAGAACAGCACCAGCAAAAGAATATTCGCTTGATAAAGAACAAACTAGTTACGATGATTTGCTGGATGCTTTTATTTAAAACTAATCAATAATTTGTCGACATATTCTTTTATCAAAGCAGTCATTTTTTTTCTTACGAATTCCTCTGTTATTTCTTCTTTAGTGTAACTAAGTTCTACTGGATGACCATCACCTAGTGTCCCCTCCTCAAAAATGTGAACTCTGTATTTCTTCGGGAAGAAGGTAATCCTTCTTACAGTGTCGTTTTTTGATATCGGTATAGAGTCCGTTAATTCAAATGTTATACCTTCATGTAATTGATATGATTTTTCTATGGTACAATTCAATGAGACACTCTCCCTTTTACTTTCCATGAATTTTTTATACTTAATCATTATCGGTAGAATTATTTTTTCCCTTGTATCACTGAACCATTCATCAGAATCTAACTTTACACTTTTACTTTTTTTGTTTTCTATCCTTTGTCGTTTCAGTTTTTTCTCTAGTTTCTGAATCAGTGGATCTAGTTCATCCTCTAAACCTTTCAATTCTAAGGAATATTAGATTATCCAATATTATAGTATTTCAACACAAGGCAAAATGCAATAAAATATTATATTTCGACTCTTTTTCTTCCATCATCGGTTAAGTAAATATTTGTCCGACCTAGTTTCTTTATATAACCCTCAGAAGTCAATTCGTCAACCAGATTATCCATTTGTACATCTATAATTCCAATTTCTTTTCCAATCTCCTCTCTGTCAATATTTTCTATCCCATTATTTACCGTCTTTTCATAGAGTTTCCGAAGAAACTTATCTCCTATTCTTTCTTCAGACATAATAGAATATTGACTTAATGATGCTTATACCTTAGAGTTTTTTAAGATAAAGTAGACCAGTCTCATCTCATCAGCAAATCTTTTAGTCTATGTAACTGAGGTAAATTAGATATCATAAAGTGCATTCAGATTTTTTAGTGCCTATAATTCATAGATAACTAGTACAGAATAATTGACATCTGAATTTTGTCTAGCGTCCTGTAGAAGTTTGGATGCAGAGGAAAATTTAATGTCAATAAGTCTGAACGTGCTGCCATGTTGCTTCGTCATGTCCTCCATAAATTTATCAATGTTGTCCGTTACCGAGATTAACTTGTCCGATTCAAAGCCTATTGTCCGTATCATTCCGAATCTTTAGGATCTAGTGCTTAAACGCTTTTTTTGTCTGTACCTTACTGGTCCATATTTTCGTATCATCAACTATTGGTTTTTCCTCATAATCAAGTCCTTTTGGTTTAATTGAACTTACGAATTCGGTCATATACAATAATAAATGAGTGCCGCTAAGCTATAACTATTCCTTAATTTTGGTATTTTTTCAATTGAATTCCGAAGTTTATATCATCTATATAGGACGCATAAGAAAAATTGTATCATCAAGCATAAGCATCACAAATGGCTAACTTTATAGATTAGTTTTTCGAATTTGAAACTATTGAAAAAGTTTTGCAGTGTCTGCAAAAGGGAATTACCCACAAGTAGTGAATATTATTTATGCGAGAAATGTCACAAGGATTTAATTATTTCAGAAGATAAATTTGATTACATTGAGAATTCAAGACTTTATTATTAGTATAATCGAAACATGAATTTTTAGGAGCTTGTTGACATGAAAAACTTTACCGCCTTGGGTATGTTTCAATTGGCAGCTCTTTACCATGTTCTATAACGTTCGTCAACACATTAGAATTAAATAACAAATTTAACCTAAACTGGGGTTGTATTGCAATGACAATAGGGAAGGTTAAATTCTGTGAATTTTATTATACCATTGCGGTTACACGATATGTTAAAAGCTTTCATGATTCAATTTTAGAGAAATTATAGAGGCCTCTGAACAACAGGGAACTAGACTTATATAAAATAGACAACCAACATTACCCTATAGGTTATGATAAAATGCTAACGAAAATTGATGATAAGTCAATCAATGAACTGGATTTTGTAAAAAGAGGTGGACTAATCCCAGTTGTGGTTCAGGATATAACTACAAAGGACATTTTAATGCTGGCTTATGCAAATAGAATTGCAGTAGAAAATACAGTCAAGACAGGCAATGCTTGGTTTTGGAGTGTTTCCCGTAACAAACTATGGATGAAAGGAGAAGAATCCGGAAATATTCAAGAAGTGAGGGATATTCTAGTTGACTGTGATCATGACTCAGTGATCTACCTAGTTAATTCAAAAAATCCTGCATGTCATACGGGAAACAGATCCTGTTTCCATAATAGGCTATACCCTCAATAAATTGATGATAATTCTTACAATTGTGTAATATTTCTATTGATCTCTCAATTCTTAAGATTTTTGATCTCATTCATATTTATTATTTATAAAATTCCCAAGTAAAAAAATTAAGTAATACTAAAATTACTATTAGTGATATTTATTACTATACACTCGTTGATAGTTGAATATACATGGGTTCTATACGATTTCTAAAATGTAGGGAATGTGGTGCTGAATATACTCCGGTATTCAAATACATTTGTGAAGAGTGTTTTGGCCCACTGGATGTTATATATGATGTTCCTAAGGATTTAAACAAAGACACCTTTTCATCAAGATCCGATAAAACATATTGGCGTTATTTTGAGCTATTGCCAATTGCTGATAAGGATTGCATAGTAAACATCCATGCTGGTTTTACACCTTTGCAATATGCGGAAGAGTTGGGAACACAAATTGGAAACCTTAAGAATCTCTTTATAAAGAACGATTCTGTCAATCCAACTTTTTCATTCAAAGACAGACCTGCAGGTGTAGCCATTTCGAAATCAAGAGAATTCAAACTCAAGGCAGTAGGATGTGCGTCTACTGGAAATTTGGCTTCTGCAACAGCTGCTCATGCTGCCAAGGCACATTTGCCATGTTTTATTTTTGCTCCTTCTGATATCGGAAAAGTCAAGATTGTGCAGGCATTATCCTATGGTGCTAAATTTGTTGCGGTTGAAGGGACCTATGACGACGCCAATAGAGTTGCGTCGATAATAGGTGATTCCAAGGGAATAGGGATTGTAAATATCAATATGAGACCATATTATGTCGAAGGGTCTAAAACATTGGCGTATGAAGTAGCTGAACAACTTAACTGGAATGTTCCAGATCATCTCATCATTCCCGTTGGTAGTGGTGCGATGTTGAATGCAATTTGCAAAGGATTTGAGGAGCTACATGATATAGGATTAATTGGCGATATCTCAAATCTAAAAGTTACTGCTGCACAACCACATGGTTGCGCTCCAATAGTTGATGCATTTAAGAAAAATGCAAGCGATATCGTTCCTATAGAAAGACCGGAGACAATAGCAAAGAGTTTGGCTATTGGGGATCCTGGAGACGGTGTTTATGTTCTAAGAAGATTAAAACAATACGGTGGGGTTGCTGAAGAAGCTAATGATAATGAAATTATTGCAGGCATTTTGACTCTGGCAAAGACTGAAGGGATTTTTACTGAACCTGCAGGAGGTGTTTCTGTTGCCGTACTGAAAAAGTTAGTTGACGATGGATTTATAGAAAGAAATGAAAAAGTAGTATGTTATGTTACAGGTAATGGACTGAAATCTACTGAAGCAATAATGAGTGCATTGCCTAAACTTGATATCGTAAAGCCAGACGTAGAAACTGTGTCTGCAATGATTTCATAGGAAGGAGTGAATAGAATGACAAATATTGAATTTATTATTCCATCTGTTCTTACAAAAGGTAGCGGAGAAAAAAAAATTCCATTAGATGCCATAGATCTGCAAGATGCATTTACAAAGGTAACCGAACAACTCGGAGAAGATTTCAAACGCAAAGTATTGGACCTGAATGGAAAACCAAGATCATTAATCAACATTTACATAAATGGAAAAAATATGCGATTTAGTAATGATGGTATGGCCACGAAACTCAACAAAGGAGATTCTATTTATATTCTCCCTGCAGTGGCAGGTGGTTCTGGTTCTGAACTTAAGAACGAAGATTTGCAACGATACTCCCGACAGATAATGCTCGATGAAATAGGATTCATTGGGTTAGAAAAACTAAGGAAAGCAAAAATCTGTGTAGTTGGAGTTGGAGGCATTGGCAATCCTGTAGTTACACTGCTAACAGCTATGGGAGTCGGAAAACTGAAGATAGTAGATAGAGATATTATAGAAATCTCTAATTTACATAGGCAGCATCTGTATACAGAAAATGATATAGGTAGTGTGAAAGTTGAAGTTGCAAAACAAAGACTTCAAAAAATAAATTCAAGTGTTGAGATTGAAGCTCTTCCAAATTCTGTTACTAAATATACCGCCGAAAGCATTGTAAATGGATTTGATATAGTTATAGACGCACTAGATAGTATAGATGCCCGATATGCCTTAAATGACGCGTGCATTAAACTCAATATCCCATTTATCTATGCTGGTGCATTGGGAATGTTAGGTTCTATTTGCACTATAATTCCAAATAAAACAGCTTGCCTTAGATGCATCTTTCCAGCGTTAGCTGAAGATGATATGCCTACTTGTAGCACTGAAGGTGTTCACCCATCAATTTTATACCTAGTAGGCGGTATTCAAGTTTCCGAAGTAGTCAAGATTATCTTGGGCCAAAAACCAACTCTAGAAAATAAACTGTTGTATAT
>JALYLJ010000025.1 GCA_030774295.1 Thermoproteota archaeon | reverse complement strand
ACCTACTGCTCTGAAAAATCTGCAAATTCAGGAACATGGTGACCCATTCAAAATATTGATTGGAACAATATTGTCCGCACGAACTAGGGATGAAGTAACCACTACCGTGATTAAAGCGCTATTTTCTCGATTCAAGAATCCTGATGAGCTATCTAGAGCGAATTTAAGTGACATAAAGAAACGAATAAAGAAAATTGGCTTTTATAATGTTAAGGCATCTAGATTAAAAGAAGTATCACAATTAATAATCAAAAAATATAATGGCGAGGTACCATCTAATCTAGATGACCTCCTTACGCTTCCTGGAGTCGGAAGAAAGACTGCTAATTGTGTGCTGGTCTATGGTTTTAAGAAGGCTGCCATTCCAGTAGACATACATGTTCATAGAATTTCCAACAGGATTGGAATTGTAAATACAAAAAATCCTGAGGAAACGGAAAATGTCCTACAAAAATCAATAGACAAAAAATATTGGATTAGAGTGAATGAAACATTTGTAACGTTCGGCCAGAATATATGCTTGCCAATAAAGCCCAAATGCAATGTTTGTCAGTTGACAAAAATGTGCAAATATTATTCAAAAAATAGCTAGTCTCTTTTTTTTCTAATAATTAATACCAGTACAATTGAGCCAATTGCAATCATCGTTATTAATGGCACGTAATACAATGGGGATTCTGCAGGGTTACCAAATATGATATCGAATGAAATTGTACCGTTATTTGAATTGTCCGGATCAGTTAATTCATCTTTACCATATATCGATACCGATCCAACAACAAAATCATTTACCGACAGTTTGTCAATTATGATTCTCTTACCATTCGTAATTGTCAGGCCTTGATTGTTTGCATGGGCTACAAATATTGGTTGATCCCTAGACCATCCGTCTTTTTCTCGTTCATATACCCGTATATAGCCTGATTCATTGGTGTTAATTGCTGCCCAGAACTTTCCAGTTTTATCACTAAACATTGCTAGTTCTATGAACTTTTCACTCGGCGCAGGTTCTTGAATCTTTATCACAGTTTTTGCATTTTCTGAATTTGAGTAGGTTAAATTATTTTGAATAGTCAACTGCCAATTGGTTGGTATAGGTTTTGAAAAGTCATATACTAATGGTTGTCTTCTATATGTATTAGATGCATCATAATCAACAACAAATCTTTCAGAATTCTTTGTTTTGATTACATCATGAATACTACTCTGTCCACTAATTGACACAATTGGGAAAATTAAGAACAATACAAATGCAATAATTCCAACTTTCAATAATCCTGTCAATTTCACTCAACTACAAATGGTTTTTCTGATTTAAGAATTAACTCTGCTATTTCTGGCCGCATCAAGTGCTTTTCAGGTATTTTACCAGAATTTACCATTTTCCTCATCATCGTTCCACTCAATTCTTCTTTTGATTCTATTCCATGCGGACATGTTTTTTCATTCGCAAAGGACATACATTTTTTACAAAAATAAAAAGATGGGAAGATTACTGGAGTAATTCCCAAATCAGGATACTTTTGGAAGATTTCCTGGGCCGCGAATGGTGGATAATAGTTACCAACACCGGCATGATCCCTTCCTACAATGAAATGTGTGCAGCCAAAATTTTTCCGCATAATTGCGTGATGTATTGCTTCTCGCGGACCCGCATACCTCATTGATGTATGGATTGTCGAAAATAATACCCTGTTTTTCGGAAAATAATTATCTATCAATGATTCGTATGCACTTATTATCAAATCGTCTGTAAAATCACCTATCTTTTTTTTGCCTATTAACGGATTGAGGAATAACCCATCATAAATGTTCAAGGCTGCCTTTTGTAGCATTTCATGGGCTACGTGTGGTACATTTCTAGTTTGAAAACCTACAATGCTTTTCCAACCTCGTTTCGAAATTTCTGAACGAGTATCCGATGGATGCATTCGGAACTTTTGGATATCATTGTACTCTTTCATTTGAAAAACTTCCACCTCTCCACCTACAAGGAATTCTTTCATTTTAAAGAGTCGGCTCACCCCTGGATGATTGGTATCTGTAGTTCCATAAACCGCACTTGCCATATCTTGTTTGTTATATTCATAAATTTCGTGTACATGGAGTATGCCAAATTTTTGGCCATCCGAACAAAGTATAACATCCCCTAAATCCTCCATTTGCTTTGCAATTTGTTTTTCCGAATCAAGTACAATAGGTATAGTCCAAGGAACTCCGCTACTCAATCGTCCTTCTTTAAGTACATTCAGGAAATTTTCCTGGCCAACAAAGCCAACAAGTGGACTAAAGACACCAGTGGCTATGTTTTCAGCATCATTTCTAATATCAGATGATACTTCAAATGTGAGTAAATCATCAGACATTTTTTGAATATATTTATTTATTAATTTACCACCATGTGGTAAAATTAGATTACCTGTCAAAAATGATCATTTACCTTCTTTCCAATGCAGACCACATTCTTTGTGAGTATCATTTTCCCACCACCATCTTCCAGCCCTAGGATCTTCTCCCTGCATCACAGCTCTTGTGCATGGTTCGCATCCTATACTAGGATATCCTTTATCATGTAATTCATTATAAGGAACCTTGTTTTCCTGGATATACTTCCAAATTTCTTCATTCGTCCAATCTGCCAATGGATTTAACTTAATGATATTGTTGTTCAATGTATCAATTTCAATCTTTGATATACTGTTTCTGGTTAACGATTGTTCTCGACGTAATCCGGTGATCCAACAGTCGAATTGTTTAAGAGCTCTTTTTAAGGGTTCAATTTTTCTAATATTGCAACATTGTTTTCTATTTTCTACGCTCTCGTACATTAGATTCATTCCTTTATTTGCGACCATCTCCTCAACATCACTTGATTTTGGGAAATATACATCAACTTTAATATTGTATTTTAGTCTTATTTTGTCAATAAGATCATAAGTTTCTTGATTAAGTCTACCCGTATCCAGGGTAAAGACTCTAGTCAGATTCTTATTAATATTGCACATCATGTCAATTAATACAACATCTTCCGCACCAAAGCTTGATGCAAGCACCATTCTGTCACCGTATTTCTTAAATCCCCATTTTAGGATCTCGTCTGCGACTTTTGATTCCATTTCCTTTGCAATATTGTTTATTTCATTTACCAAAGCATTCGGAGCCTCCCCATCATTATTGTTTATCTGCCCTATTTCTAATTTGAGAAAAATAGGCTTATAATTATTATTATTTTTGTCGGTTTAATATAATAAAGCTATCTAACGCAAATATACTCGAGGTGTTTTTATCCATTAGGAAGATTCATTATTAGTGTTGTATATGAGTGGTATGTGGAGGTTCTAGTTTTTGGCTCATGACTTTTGGCAAAGTATATTCAAATATCAGAATTTAGGCTTTGATCCAATAGGATGGATATCAAATTGCTCCAACGAAGTTGATAATTTGACACTGGATAAATCATTTGAGAAGATAAAGCACAACTCATGGGCCGACCTGTCTTGGTTTGATTCATTCCACTAT
>JALYLJ010000024.1 GCA_030774295.1 Thermoproteota archaeon | reverse complement strand
AGCAAACTGGAATGAAGAGTGCTACAAAACTAAGGAACCCATTTATGGAAACATCATGATTGAGGTTGATGCTAAGTTGCAATACGATTATTGCAATTATCAAGTCGTAAAAATTTTCTAACCATGATGAGTGACGTTCTTTAAAAACTTCCAATCTAGTTATTTACTAAGTTCTAAATATTTATTATTACTTAAGAATGTAGATCGTCATTTCAATGGGAGCTATTTTTGTTTAGTAAAAAACAGAAGTGCTATAAAAAATTAATAATCGAATATGCCGGTGTTAAGCCGTCTGGATTAGATCCGTGCATATAGTAGGGTTCTATTAACTTGGTATTTAGCTCTTTGCTTTATCTCTCAATACTACTTTCATTCCACAAATTTCGCAAAAAGTTACTATACATCAATTTTATTACTACCCTCTCTCTTTGATTGGTCATCCAATTGTTTTATACCATATTGGAGAATAAATCCTAAGACAAAAGAACTGGTGGGCTTGATTGCTTTTTCTTTTTTAAGCAATCAAATCAACCCTCCCACCTCTTCTCAGTTTAATTGTATTTTTCTACAATGCTAGTCAAAAAACCTTATCTGGTATGTTTACCATATTAATTTGGAAATGTCAACTGTAGAAGTAAAGCCAAAGAAACTCAGATGCGAGATATGTGCAAAGATTTTTGAGACTCCAGAGATGTTGAGCTATCACATGTCCGTGGAACATAGTCAAGACAGGAGACCGCCTACTGGCATTTCGTAAAATGCGATAATACTTTTCTAATCTTTGGTTCTAACTACTTTGCTGAATTGTAGTGATAAATAAATCTTTCAAAATTGAAAAAGAAGAACCAACATCCTTATCATCGAATTATAAATATATTATCTATCGAATTAAAGAAACGTTAATGGAGATTAATTTGAATGAATTAATGGCAATTCAGAGTGCTTTAATTACCGTGAAGATGCATCTAACTCAAGAAAGAAAAACGGATCCAGACAAGCTTAAAAAAATAGTAGATGAAGCTTATGAAAAACTTAACCGCCTGATTCGCGAGCACAAGTTAATTGTACAACTACTTTAAATTGTGGGATATGAAATCTGTTACTATATATTAGTATGAATTAATTTTAGTTATCTGCTTGAGAATGGGTATGTATATTTTTTAATATTTCATGCACCTTATTTCTGAATAGGGTTAAGCCGATCCTTTTAGCGTATGGCTGACCTCTTGCAAATGATTCAGCCAAATTCCTGACAAACTCCATTTCTACTTTTGGCGGCATGGGTGGCTCAAATGGATCGACATATGCTTCCACTATGGTTGGCTTTCTTTCTTTCATAGCTTCATGTATTTTAGATTTTATTTCGGATGGCTCATTGATAGCATATCCTTTGCCACCACAATCTTCAGCAAACCTTGCAAAATCGATTGGAGAAAATTCAACTCCAAATTCCGGGTTTCCAAGGAATCCCATTTGTTCCCATCTAATCATACCTAAGGTATTATTCTTGATAACAATTATTTTTATTGGAAGGTTATATTGTACAGCAGTGGCAAATTCGCCCATCAGCATTGTAAATCCACCATCACCAACAAACGCCACGCACTGTCTTTCTGGAAATGCGATCTGTGCTGCTATCGCATAGGGCAAACCACATGCCATACTAGCTAATGTACCTGATACAGAAAATTTCATTCCTTTTCTAATAATTATGTGTCGAGCTGCCCAAGATGTATTCGTACCGGAATCTGTAGAAATAATTGCATTATCTTCCAGTTCATCAGAGACCGCTTTTGCAATAACTTGTGGCTTGATTGGCTTATCAGTTCTAGTACTTTGCTCTTTCAATAAACTATTCCAGCTTTTCATTGCTTGTTGTTTTGAATTTAAAAATTCTAGATTATCATTTTGATTTAGCAGTGGAAGCAGTGCAGACAGTATGAGCTTTGAATCACCTACTAGTCCAATTTCAACAGGATAACGAAGACCTATCTTTTCAGCTTTTATATCAATTTGAATTCCTCTTGCTTGACCAGGCTTTGGAAGATAATCAATATAAGGAAACGATGTTCCAACCATAAGTAACGTATCTGTTTCACTCATAGCATCACTGGATGGTTCTGTTCCAAGTAAACCGAGACCGCCAATACTATATGGATTATCGTCAGGAATTACTGCTTTACCCAAGAGTGCTTTAACAACTGGTGCACCCAATTTTTCTGCAAGTGCAATTATCTCTTCTCCAGAATCAAGTGCTCCTTGTCCTACAAGTAGAACGATCCTACTACCTTCATTAAGAATTTTGGCTGCTTTTACTAGTAAAGATTGACTTGGAATTGTTTCGGCAGCATAAACACTAGAGGTATGGTAGGCAACATTATGTCTAGTATAGTTACCGTTCAATTTCTTTTCTTGAATATCTATCGGAATTGTTATGTGGCTGACTCCTCTTTGTGCAAGAGCGGTTCTGCACGCAATGTCCACTGCCATCTCGGCTTGTTCCGGAACACTTATCATGCTATTATAGACTGAGACGTCGGAGAAAAGATTTAATAGGTTTATGTCCTGTTGGTAACTTGAATTCATCAAATCGGAGTATGTGCTTCCCGTAATGGCAATAACAGGAGTGTTATCTGATTTTGCATCATAAAGTCCATTCAAAAGGTGTATTGCACCAGGTCCTGAAGTTGCAAGACACGCCCCAAGTTTTCCAGTATATTTTGCGTATGCACAAGCCATAAAAGCTGCCGATTCTTCATGTCTCACAAGGATGAATTTGATTCTATCCTGTCTACGTCTTAATGCTTCCATAAATCCATTTATTCCATCACCAGGTAACCCGAAAATGACTTCAACTTTCCAGTCCAGTAAAGCTTCAGCTACAATATCAGCAGTACGCATGTTTTCATATTCGCTCATGACATATACTATAAAGTCTGATATGATATGTAGCTTTTGCTACTAATGGTAATCAACGAATGATTGGTACTCAATATGGTGAATCAAACAACAGGAAACGCCTTATAAGTCTCGTAACTTATTATTATATAATGACGCCTCCACTCAAAACTGGGCTAAAGAAGACCGATTTTCAAGAAGGAAAGCTAGCAAAAACAAACATCGAAGGCAAATCAGTCGTACTGGTAATGTTAAATGGTAAACTATTCGCCATGGATTCTGTGTGCTCACATGAAGGAGGTCCTTTAGAAGATGGCTTATTAGAAGGTTATAATCTAATCTGTCCATGGCATCAGGGAATTTTTGATATACGCAATGCTAAAGCATCTCCTGAAACAAGCTGGGTTAGTGATTTGAACTCTTATTCTGTAATTGTTGATGAAAAAAGTGGAGAAATTTCGATAGAAACTTTTCCTAGTGATACTAGTCTAAAGAACAATAATAAATCTGTATCTGGTCAACGGGGGATAGTCAACGAAGAAATAGTGCCAACAAAACCACTGAAATTACAATTAAAGTTGCTTGAGAAGACAGCAAAAAAAGGGACAGATGTTATGTCTTTCAAATTTTCAAGAAATGATGAATATAATCATCTTGACTACAAGGCGGGACAGTACGCAATAGTAGACCTGGGAACAAACGAGGATCCAAAAGGACCTACACGCTCGTTTACCATGGCCTCATCTCCAACAGAAGATGGTATTTTAATTACTACAAGAATACGAGATACTCCTTTCAAACAGAAGTTAGCAAGTTTAGACATTGAATCCACGGTGAATATCACCTCGCCGATGGGAGAATTTGTCCTACCCGATGATAATTCAAAATCCATAGTATTTCTTTCGGGTGGAATAGGCGTTACACCATTTAGGAGCATGGTAAAGTACGTTACAGATAATCAAGTTCCCTCAAAGATAACAATGTTTGATTCAAACCGAAATATAGAGAACACATTATTTAAAGCAGAATTTGATGACTGCTTGAAACATAATAATAACCTAAAAATAATATACACCATTTCAGAAGAAGAACAATCCAGTAATCTTGATGAATGGCGATATGAACAAGGTAGAATAAATAAAGCAATGATAGAAAAATACCTGAGTGGTAATGAACTGGAATCCGCCTTGTTCTATGTTTGTGGACCACCTGCTATGCTTAATGCTATGAAACAAATTCTTAAAGACGAATTGAAAGTACCTGATGAAAGAATAAAAATAGAAGAGTTTACTGGTTACTGAAATAGGTGACGTTTCATTAGGCCTTAAGCGCTGATATTGAACCCACCAGGCGGAGTGTTATTATGGATTGACGTATTATCTTATGTTCAACAAACGATAAAATGATTCAATTAAGAGAATTTGGTGTTTGGTGGGCCACGAAAGACCCACCCAGTCATATCGTGTATCATGTTTCTGTACGTTATCGTATTATGCTCAAAATGCAACAAAAAAGTTTAAACGAAGAGAGATAGACTTAAGACTGTGTCAAAAAGCACAAATTCTGAACCAGCAGACGCAGACGGAGTGTCATCTTCTATTAAGGAAGAAATTATCAGGGGATTGAACGATGATCTTGCAAGAGAGTACAAGGCTATTATCCAATATGTGGTTTTCAGTTCTACGTTAAAGGGGGCCGAGTATGGAGATATAGCAGAGCAGTTAAAAATACACGCTTCCCAAGAACTCTCGCACGCTTTGGAAGTGGCTAGGCAGATCGACTATTTGGGTGGAGACCCTTCTATAAAAGGTAAAGAAGCCGAATATTCAAAAGACTCCAGGACAATGCTTGAAATCGATCTGAGAGCCGAGCAAGAAACTATAAAGAACTATAGGGAGAGAATCCGTCAAGCAGAGCGCGCAGGTGAATTTGCTTTGTCCGAAAAATTAAGAAATATCATCGCACAGGAGCAGGATCACGAAATAGATCTAAAAGACGCTCTCGGACTACGTTGAGTAATAGTTTCTAGCGATTCTTGTAAGCAATCACCAATATTTTACTCTTTTTTAAGCAAACATGGTAATACTGTAAATAATTTATATCAACCAGCCTCAATTGGACTAATGTAAAATTTCACTGTTCCCCCGAACCCGAACCATCGAACTCTAAATTAAGTAGTTATGGTTTGGATAACTTCCAATCTCGATATTAAATGTTGGTTAAAATATTTTAGTAGTAATTAAAATAATCTTACAATTGCAAAACCAATTATAAAACCTAATATTGCACCAAATGTAGGAAGCCATTTTCTATCTTTATGTGCTTTGGGTATCATATCGTAAAAGAGCATATAATATATACCTCCTGCAGATAATGCCAATATCAATCCTACTACATAATGTAATCCTTGTAAAAAAAATAGTCCTACTAGGCCAAGAATAACAGGAATTATGGATATAACACCAATAGCGTACAGAGCCCTTTTAGAATCCTTAAATGCTGTTTTTCCTGTTCTCATCTCTTTAAAGGCAGCAATACCCTCTGGGATATTTTGTATACCAATAAGAAGAGCTATTGCAAGAGCGGAACCTGATGCTATTGAAGCACCTATAGCTAAAGATTCTGGTATTGCATCTAAACCAATACCAATTAGTATATCTGCTCCACCATCTTTACGTGTAGCTATTACATCAGCAATCGTAAATATTATTGCGCCAAAGATAAAAAATACAAGTGTTGGGATTAATCCAATTGATTTTTCTGCTTGAATTACCATTTCAAATATTGCAGCAGCTATTAAAATGCCTGCTCCAAACGCCGTCAAGAATAAAAGGACTGACGTTGAAAAATGAATATACTTTGCAATTATTGCACCAATAAATGAAGTCCCACCAGCAAATAATGTGATACCAATAACCATAAAGATATCAGTAATTGTGATAGCAGACATCTTATTCCAATTGATTGAGATTATATTTATATATTTAATTTAACAAAACATCACGTCGACTCCGAAGGTCATTTAGCCATGCAGCGATAATTAAATGATTGTTACTAATATTAGGATACCGTCTAAAAGCAACGTTCAGTTGTAATTGCCTATTAGTAATCGAACAAATTTGTCATTATTTTTGGATTCAGAGAACCTTCTGATTCAGATTGATAAATATCAATATTAATAGTTACGTTTCAATTCGTAGGTCTGGAGCATTCGGGGTGAATTTGATTTTTCAGATTGATCTGATTTAGAATTTATAGTTTCTTTATAGAGAGACCTTTACCTTACAACGATATGGAGGGAGAAATTATTATTATTTTTGGTCAAATAATAAATTTCGCTTTTAGGAGGAATAAGGCCTTTCAAACATTAGATAATAAAGATCATTTGGACACTGCTCAGTAA
>JALYLJ010000023.1 GCA_030774295.1 Thermoproteota archaeon | reverse complement strand
GACTCCTGCTCCTATCAAGAGCTGGGTTTCGGGATTTAGAACAGCGCTTGGCAGCATGCGCACCTTGTAGGTTTGATTGTTGTGAACAAAAGTGTGACCGGCGTTTGCACCCACGCCCCCTCTTACTGCTATTTTTGGATTGTCCTTTATAGATAGATATGCGATTATCTTTCCCTTTCCTTCATCTCCGTAAAAGCCTCCGACTATTACTTTGCAGGTCATTTCCAGTTCACATTAAATTACAAGTAAATATAAGGATAATCAAGTGATACTAAATTTCAAAGAATAAACTATTGTAATTGATCATAAATCTTTTACTTTAAGTGCCGGGCATAGTCATACAGGCAAGGTTCATGCTACAATACTAAAAAACAACGCCACTAATTGACACAATTTTATATAGTGGATTTTGATTAAAGATAATATTTAAAATGGATTATGAAAAGTTATGCAAAGAGATATTAGCGCTTGATCCAAAAATCCGTTTTGCCGGAGTATGTGACGAGTCAGGAGAAATAAAATTTGGTGGTCAGCGTGATGGGCTGGATAATTTGTTGACTGCTGAAGAAACAAAGAGATCTAATTTGCAAGCACTTGCGAGATGGGGATTGCGAAATTCCTTGGCATCCAAAGTTGGCAAAGGAAAGTATGCCATGGCAGAGTATGAAAAGATTAAGCGAATTACTGCTCCTTTGGATAACGATCATCTCCTACTTGTTACAACAGAAGTGGATGCAGATCACCAGAATGTAATAGCCAAGGTTCTAAAATTACTTCAATGATTATCTCTACCTTTGTTTTTTTGGCGCTTACTAAGGAAGTCGACTGAAACTAGAAATCATTTTATCCATCCATGTTCATGCTCTCTATGATCATGTGATGCTCCTACGCCCGTGACTCCTCCCATGTAGTCACCATACACCGCGACGACATCTTCAAATCTGAGAGCTCTTTGAGAAATTCCAGAGTTAATTTATCGTTAAATGCGTAATGGGTACCGCTATCATGTATTGTCGGATTCATCCCAGTCTTGCTAATTATATAAGTCCGCATTTCTTCTGAATTAATTTCTGGTTTAGTAAACACTTCAATTAAATAAAAAGGGTCTTTATCAGGCCTATTACGATTTCTCATCAACAAGTCATGAATGAGTTTTGGATGAATCTTTGGAAGATGAATTTCATACAGAGTATTCAGACCCTCAAAGACTCTTTTAATTTCACTCAATTCTGACAATTTTTAATTAATAATAATATGTGATTATAAGTAGGAGCATTTTTGCATATCATTTTTGTAATGCTTATTATCATATGATTTCCCAAAATACTAGTATTATCATCAATCACTACCAATTGATTGATTGGGTATTGAGTGAAACCTGTGGAAGAAGAAATAACATATTATATACGCTATAGGTCTTTCATATTTGATAATCAATTATGGCTGGCTTCTCTAGTGACGGAGATATCGAAAACTTGATTTTTATTATAGCCAACCTTCCAGAATTTCTAAAAACTTCCGTTTGCAGAACTAAAACCAGGGAATTGATCGAAATGTCAGAGTCTGAAAAAATGGAGACTATGATTAGGAGCTTGAGTTCCCTAAATTTGGTAGATGATAAAAAGTTGATAGATCTAACAAAAACATGGATGAAAGTGATCTCAGAAATTGAACCTGATAAGCTTACGCAAATTCTGCATTGTTATCTAATGACATTAAGCAGTGTCAAGCTCTTTGAGAAATTAGATCCAAAATTGATTTTGGATATATTTTCTTCACTTGAAGAAATTCAAAGGAATAAGTTGATGGTCTGTTTAAAGGAAGCACTATTTCTTAATCCAAACAGAGACCGGGTTTTGAAAAATATTCCAAAGTCTCTTACCAAAGTAATACTCAATTAGGGCGTTCCAGGATTTTCTGGATTTTTCTTTAATTCTTCTACTTTATCCAAACCAAAGAATCCTCTTTCATATTTTCTTAACGCTTTCCTGTGTTCTGGTAATGACATATCTAAATGCATTTCATTAATTACCATGACTCCGTATGTGGTCCATTCTTTCCAACAATCATTACACGATGGATACTTCAATGCTGACGGGTCTTCAATTTCTTTTTCCTCAAAATCTTTTCCGCATTTTATGCATTTCATTAAAGCTCATGAAACCTAAGGTTATTTTATTGTTTTATTCCACAAGCGCGTAATTTGGCCAATTACGCTACTTTTTGTAACTATGACATTTTCTAATATGATCCCGCATTACCTCCATTCCTTCGAACTTTACATTACATTTTTTACATTCATATGTCTTGTTATCGTGAGTAATTTGAAAATGCTGCATCAGGTTTTCTAATGTCCTGAAATTTTTTCCACAATAATCGCAGGTATTTTTCTTAAAAAAACTAAACTTGTGAAATTTGAACACAATTCAAATATCTAATTTTTGGTATTTATATTATTATCAAAATTTGGCCTAAATGGACATTGCCATTGATATTAGACTTTATCTAATAATGAAAATGTTATTATTTTCAATTTATATTTTGTAGTTCACAATGGGGTTGTCGGGTCTTGCATTTTATTCCAGAAGTACGAAAGAAGTTGCAAGGGACCTACTAGGCAAGAAGCTTGTCAGAATATTTGATGATGGCTCAGGTAAGCTAATACGTTTATCTGGAATCATATCAGAAACGGAAGCATACGGTTCAAAGGACGACCCCGCAAGCCATGCGTTTAATGGTATGACAAATAGAAATTCGGTAATGTTTGGAGATGTTGGTAAAGCCTATGTTTATTTTATTTATGGGATGCATCATTGCATGAATGTTACTGCACATTCTCCTAATCATAATGCAGGTGCCGTGCTGATAAGATCATTGATACCAACAGAGGGAATAAGTTCAATGATGTATCGATGTAATGTGCAGAATAAATTAAATCTAACAAACGGGCCTGGAAAATTAACGAGGGCTCTGGATATTAACAGATCTCATAATGGGTTGAGCTTATCTGATAGGCAATCATTATTGCACATAGAAGATGGGATAAAGCCTGATAAAATAGTCAGTACTACTAGAATCGGTATAAGTAGGGCTAAAGAAAAACATTGGCGATACCTTATCGTAGGCTACAAGTAAGCATAATAAACTAAATGAAATTTGGCCCTGTTTTCTTGGACCGTTACCAATATTTTGCTTTAATTTTCTCAATTACCCTTTCGTGTTCAGGGCCCCTTCTTCTAGCATATCTCTCCATAGCACCTAATGGAACTCCGCCTAGGGTTCTAGCGAGTCCTGCAAAAAAGACATTCTTTATTGGATTGTCTCGGCCTACTTTATGCATAAATTTCTGAATTCCGTATTTGAAATTATGTTGCCATGTCTTGTACATCACCCCCAATTTAGAAGGATCCATAGTATTTCCAATATCAAAGAAATCTGATTTTTCTAGCAATCCTATTGGAACAAATGTCAGTGGAGTAGTGGTGAACTTTGAATCTGGTTGTTCCGTTTCCACAGAATGAATTAATTCAATTGTATCCCAGCTGTCTTCGACAGTTTCATCATTATCCAGTCCCATTATTAATGTAAATGCGGGTACCCAATAGTTTTCATTTAATGTCTTTATTCCATTTTTTACCACCCAGTGCCATTCAGAAGGTTTGAATGGAGATAGCTTTCTATCTGCATATTTGGCGATTAATCGTATGCTGCCAGTTTCAAGACCGCATTGAATACCTATCATATTGTCAGGTGACGCCCTGATTATTTTAGATATATTTGGTATCAATCTCTCGTCAGCAATAGCTCCTGCAAGCGTGCCATGGGTGGGATTAGTATGTTCAATTCCGGTAGACATTATTCCTGAAAATAATT
>JALYLJ010000022.1 GCA_030774295.1 Thermoproteota archaeon | reverse complement strand
CTGATTCTTAGGACTTGTATCTCAAACTAGTAAATGTAATACCCGTACCCCATACATAGTCTAGAAACTGCAATTGCAATAGCAATTTACCGATCAAACTTTCCCAGAGTTATAGAATCTCAATATAGCGATGAGTTCATCTTTAACGACCCAACCTCTAAAGAAATCTGCGTGTAATCCAATAAATCCACACAATGATTTAGAACTGCATTGGCAATGTACATCAAATATATTGATACGAAAATCAAGCATATTGATACAATAGAGTCATTTGTACCCGCGCAATAGCGTTACTACATTTTGATAAATAACTGTGATACAAATACCGGATGATAATAATAGTATATTATTTTTGATTGATCAAAACATGATCAAAAACAGGATTTTGAAAGATCGCGGATAATTTTTGTCTAGAAAGGGACATGCCCAGTTTCTTAAGTACATATTTACTTGAGCGACATTAATTAGGTGAATTCGCATCAAATTTCATGAGTGGATTCTAACATACTAACGATGCTAATTTTTTTAGCTGATAACTAATTCAACTGATAATAGTCATTATGCAGTACCCATGTCTTATATTTTCTAGAATAATAAGATAGTTCGGTATTCTCATCGTTTAAGGGATAATAATTATAATTTTCTTGCCTTTCTAATATTCGGAGTAGCTTGAGTACAGTCCTATCCTCCACCAAATATTTTACTATTCTTTCCACTTCTCTATCCATCTATTATCGGTACCTATTGCATTCATAATCATGTTATTACTTATATATGGTAACCAACATTTTTAACATAAATTTCCACTTAATTTTCTAAAAGATAAATAAGCAAAAGAAAAGATAAGTAAGAAGATTCCTCTCAGTCTGCCGATGTATTTAAACTAATACTTCGAGCAAACAAAATTCCATCAATATTGTATGAATATCCTCAGAATTCTCAAAACAATAGATATAAATTAACTTTTTAGAGTACAAATTGGTGTGAATTGTTTTATGGATACTTTTACAACGAATGGTTTATCTCAAATTAAGATTTCTAAATCATATGTTCTAATTCCAATCTGTCTTTTGCTTATATTTGGCTTTATTGCCACAAGCGCTTATGCACAAACTACAGCAATTGATGACACGTTATTGCCCAAATTATTCGATAGAGTGAAGAATTCGGTAGTACAAATCACTGTGTCTAATGAGGATCCACGTTCTTCTGCGTTAGGTTCTGGTTTTGTTTTTGACACATCAGGGCATATTATCACAAATGATCATGTGGTTCGTGGCGGATCCTACAACGATACTAATACAAATAATGTTACTGTGACCTTTTTGGATGAAAGGTCATTTAAGGCGAAAATAGTAGGCAGCGATCCCTTTTCTGATCTAGCCGTCCTACAAATTGAAGATCCGAAAAATCAATCAATGATTCCCCTTGTCCTCAGCAATTCTTCTGACACTAAGATTGGGGAACACGTGATTGCGATAGGTAACCCATTTGGCCTATCTGGCTCTATGACTGAAGGGATAATTAGTGGATTAGGAAGGGTTATTCCATCTCAGAATCCGGAAGGTCCACAGGGCCCGGAACTAATGCCTGACCGGGGTAACACGTTGGCTCCCCCTACCTCATTTTCGATACCCGAAATAATTCAAACTGATGCAGCCATAAACCCAGGAAATTCCGGAGGCCCGTTGCTTAATTTGAAAGGACAGGTCATAGGCATAAACAGTGCCATTTTTTCATTAACAGGTGAATATTCCGGAGTCGGATTTGCCATACCGTCTAGCACTCTTCAAAGAGTTGTACCAATATTAGTTTCACAACATACCTACAAGCATCCTTGGATTGGAATCTCAGGCATAGATGTTAATGAACAGATTGCCTCGGCTATGAAACTAAATACAACAAAAGGATTTCTTGTAATAGATACTAGTCCTGGTGGACCTGCGTCAAAGGCGGGAATCGAAGGTGGAGACAAACTGCTCGATATAAACGGAAGAAAAACGAAATTGTTTGGAGACGTTATCATAAAAATTGATAATCAAAGTGTTTCAAAGATTGATGACATACTGGTATATCTGGAACAACAGAAAAAGGTCGGTCAAAGTGTAAACTTGACTGTTATAAGAGATGGTAAACTCCAAACTGTCAAGGTTGTTTTGGCGGAAAGACCATTGCAGCTTAACGTATCACCCTTATGGTTGGGGATCGATGGTATTGACATGAGTGAGGATATTGCTTCCGAATTAAATGTTAACCAGAGCACGGGAATTTTGGTAATCGGAATAATTTCTGATGGCCCTGCAGATAAGGCTGGACTGAAAGGTGGCTATATACTAACAGAAATAAACGGAACGCAAATAGAACTAGGCGGCGATATTATTATTAGCGCTGATAAGCAACCCATCGACAATTTAAGGGAGCTTTCGACGTACATTGCGAATAACAAGAAAGCCGGTGACGTTATGAATGTCGGTATATTGAGAGATGGTAAACCGCAAGAAGTTAATGTTACTTTAGAAACAAGACCGAATGATATTAAACAATAGTTAATCAAGAAAGATCATTAGCACGCCACGCACATACTAATCGATATGAGTAAATTCCTTATAACCACTCTTAAAGTCTGCATTCGTTTTATGCAAGTGTTCAATGAATTTACTGTCTTTGGCAAGAATCTCCTTCATGTTACTTTCTAGTTCATAATATACTACATCCGGGTCGCCTGTTTTGGATTTTGGTGTAAGTGAGAGTATGGTTGAATCTGAATACAAAATAATTATTCTAAGCGCCAATAATTTTGCATTTAATGCCAATTCGAGTAATAGAAGGTTCATCATTTTGTTTTTACGATCCTCATCAGAGTTCTGCGTATCTTCAAGCCAGTTCAGAGTAGTTCTACAGCATTGTTTTAGATACTGTGTTATTATAGAATAAAATCGCGCCGTGCTGGCAGCTATTGTATCTACTTCAAAATACTGGAACAATAAGGTCTTAAGAATGGGATCGTCGCTGTATTTCTTTAAAATACTGGGAGGATAACTCATGGTTTCAGTTAACACATAGAAAAGTCCGGTACTAGTCAGTTGATATTTTCTCATTCCTCTTAATATCAATCCCTTCTTTTCAGTGAGGAGTTTGAGTCCCAATAATCTGGAGACAGTTGATGTATCTCCTAGTTGGTTCCTGTCTCTCAATTTTAGATAAGATCCTATTTGTGCAGAAAAATCGACATTGTTTATCACCTTAAGTAAAATCGATTTTTCTTCTGTTCCTACTTGTTTTTTTTCATAATAATACAATGTTTTGAGATAATTAGAGTAATCCATTTTTTCTCGTGGGGTAAAGAAATATTCTATTTAATTGAATTTAAATGCACTATATAGGTGTATTTAACAAATAGAAATAAATCTTTATTAATTAATTCCATTCTTAACTTTTAAAGTTTACCTACTTACATGGGGGTTATTTTTCTTTAAGGCGCTATGCGTATCGCAAAGGAGAGGACAATAAATGACCTGCAACGACCTGTCAAAATGGACCGTCTTATCATTAATCTTAACAACTGCAACCTTGATAGTCGGCCTTATTATCCTGGTTACAAAGTAAATAAAAAATGCTTCACAAGTCAAAAAAAAAGGATCGAATTGATAAATTGGGTCCTTCAAAATATGAAAAATCCTAACGTTGAAATTTGTAATCTTATTGAATCCAGAATGAACGAAATTATATTGGCAATAAATCAAACGTATTCAATATTTGAGTCGGACAAATTACATGCTGAAGTAAGAATTTTAGATTGGATATTCTATCAAGTATGTATAAGTCAACAAAAGTCTTCAAAGAAAGAACTTATTTTTTAAGTATATTTTCAATTTCTAGGATTTTAGG
>JALYLJ010000021.1 GCA_030774295.1 Thermoproteota archaeon | reverse complement strand
GTGCCACGGTGAAATCAGCGACTGCGGCAGCATGAAAGACAATATGTTGCTTTTCTTTCGAAATTCTTTCTCTCAAGACCTTTAGCATTTCTTCAGTAGTATTAACTCTTACGATATTCATTCTTGAATCATCTTGGATATTCAAGGAACCATGGCCGTAAACAAAAGTTACATTGTAACCTTTATCTGCACAATGTTGTGCTATATTCAAACCCATTTTTCCAGAGCTTAAGTTGGTCAAAATTCTAATCGAATCAACATATTCAATAGTCGAACCTGCCGTTACCAAAACATTCACTCTCGGCTCAATTTTTCCTTTCTTATTTGCAATTTTACTAATAACAAATTGCAATACCTTTTCTGCAGAAACGACTTTGGCTTTATCTTCTGATATCGATGGTTCTAATATCGATACTCCTAATGACTTTAATTTCTTTATATTATCAGCGATAATGACATTTTCATACATGGCCTCGTGCATTGCAGGAGCAATAACAATGGGTATTTTTGATCCGAATGCTACACTCAGAACAGTGGTAACTGGATTGTCTTCTATTCCATTGGCAAATTTACCCAGAGTGTTGGCAGTGCAAGGATATACAAGAATTAGATCCGATTTTCCATAATTGGCAAGGGTGATATGTTCCAGCTCTGATGTTAATTCCGTTATAGTTTTGTTCCCTGTAGCCCAATTCATTATTTCTGCGGTCAGTAACTTGGATTTGGTTGATTTTGACATCACCGGATGGACTTCTGCTCCATATCGCATCAGCATTCTACTAAGATCTATTGCTTTGTAGGCAGCGACACTTGCAGTAATGCAAAGGACGATATTCATTCCTTTCAGGACATTGCTTTCTTGACCTATGATTTCCTTTGAAACATGTTTTTGATTTCGAGAATTCTCTGAATTAATCATATCTAGACCCTTTTGAGCATTTCTTGAAGTTTTGCAAACTCTTCTTCGTTCATATGGTATGTATGTTCTTCTTGTGGGAACTTTCCAGATTTAACTTCATTTTCGTATTCTTTTATTGCATCAAATATTTGTTCCGACAAATCCAGATACCTTTTTACAAACTTAGGCTCCATATCTTTATACAAGCCCAACATATCATGAATTACCAAAACTTGTCCATCCACATTGGGACCGCATCCTATCCCTATTATTGGTACTTTAACAGATTGAGCTATGATTGATGATACTTCGTTGGTAACTTTTTCAAGAACAATGCTAAAAACACCAGCTTCTTCTAGTGCCCTTGCTTCGCCAATTAGCTTTAATGCATCTTCAGCCGTTTTTCCTTGTGAGCTGTAGCCATGATATAGCGGAGTAGTCTGAGGCTGTAATCCTATATGTCCCATTACAGGAACACCAATGGCTGTGAAATTCTTGATTATATCGACAATTTCGATTCCACCTTCTAACTTAACTGCGTCACAACCACATCTCAGAAATTTAAGGGCGTTTTTAATCGCAATCGTCAAACCTGTTTGATAGGATCCAAATGGCATGTCAGCAACTATTAATGGTCTTGTTATTGCATTAGCTACTCCTTTGCAAAATGTCAACATTTCCGTCATTCCAATCTTCCTTGTAGAATCAAAACCTAGCATGACGGTCGCTGCACTATCGCCTATCAGGACTATGTCCAAATTAGTCTCATTACAAATACGAGATATAGAATAATCATAAGATGTTAGCATTGTTATTTTTTCCTTGTTCCTTTTCTTGTTCAAAATTTCGGAAATTGTAACTTTTGATTTTTTTTGACCGCTCATTTCATATTCCCTTTTTAATTACTAGTAATGAGTTGCGTATATTTTCTTTGTTATCAAAATTCTTAATCAAACTCTGTAAATATGACTTTTGCTTCTTGACAAGTTGTTCTGATAACCTTATCATATTTGGTATTGCACGCACAATGTTATCAATAATAGTAACGTCAGATGCTATCGCAGTTCTAGATAGCGGATTCAGATCAACAGAAATGACCTTCTTACCCATCCTTACTAGACTTTCTGTTCTATCACCATCTTCTAATGCAACTAAGACAGTATCAGAGTCCATTATTCCTTCTTTATCGACAAACTTGCGGTTACTGGATATGCCATAGATTATGGATTTTGCCTTAGTGTCCACCCCCAGTACCTCGTGTGAACCTTCTTTTCTTAATATCCGCGCTATTGCCTTGGATCTTGCCACACTCCTATGAAAAAGATTTACTTCAATTCTTGATTTAGTAACATAACTTAGTTTGACTAAATCTTTAGCACATAATGCTGCAGTGTTACCATTTATGGATATAGTTGATTTATCTGATAATAATAGTATACATACTGCGACTTTTTCAGCGTCGCATGCATATTTTGTGGTTTTCTCGCCCAGCAAATAATCAAATGCTTCAGCTCTACCATGAGCAATTAGTCCTTGTGGAACGACGGTTCCTCTATTGAATCCATCAACCAGTTTTTCTCTTATAATGAGCGAACTTGCTCTCGGATGATTTGATGGGATTTTAAGTGTCATTTTTTCTAATTATTCTGGCGCCCTCATTTTCGATATCAGAAATAAATAATCTTGCAGGGAAATTTTTTGAAATCTTGCCAATTGCGCTTAGTTCGTTTTCTTTCACTATTGTGAAAACGGTTTGCCCAAACAGAGCCGTACTTCCAGAAAAACCGTTTTGTACTAAAATATCAATCAGACTACTACAGCTTGTATTTGCATATCCCAAAGATTTTGAAAACTGGTATGACAGTTCCAAGAAGTCCGAGATCTTTTTTGTCTTTAGGACTTTCATAATCATCTTGTTACATTCATGGTTTGATATCTTTCTGATGCTGTCGATAAAATACCGGGTAAAAATGGGTGAAAAACAGAAAATTGCGATTTTGTAATTATTTATTTTTATTACGCTTGTTTTTCCAATACCAGGCGCTCCTCCTTTTGTCCGAAGACACAATCCTCCGTAAAATTCTGAAAGTACCGTACCCAAACCTGTTTTGCACTCTATCTCAGCCTTATGAGCTATCTTAGCCGATTCTATATCGGAAAGACCCAATGAAAGTGCTTCGTTGAGTGCATACGACAAACTCAGTGCTGCAGATCCACTTGTGCCAATTCCATATCCTATTGGTACATCAACTTCATGATTTACTTTTAGAAAGTACTTTTTGTTCACTTTGTTCAGGAATTCATTTATGATACATCTTGAAACGAGAGCATCTTTCGAAACGGCACCGTTGATTTGAATAATGAAATTGTTGCTCTCACTATCATAGAGCTCGACTGTGGTTCTTATTCCCTTGCTAATGGAGATCCCTGCTCCGAGAGAGCCTTGTTTCAAAATAGATTCGCCTTTGACCTCACTATAAAATCCGGTAATGTGGCTTGGACTATACGCCTTGGCGATAGAAATGGCTGGATTTATCTCTAAGGTCATCTTCTGCAATAATATAATATTTTGAAAAATATAAGAATAATGTTTAATTAATTTATATGCATTTAAATTAATATGTTTCAGAACGAACGACGCTTACAGAAAATTGGAAGCAGTATCTTGATGTCATTGCCAGCTGAATGGATAAAGACGCTAGGTCTCAAAAAGGGAGACATCCTATCTATTGAAAATAACGATGATAATTCTATCACGATCTTTCCTGCCAGTGATAAAAATAGTCAAACCAAGGAAATAGCTATACACCTATCAGAACTTTCTCATGACAAATTGATAAATCAGATATATGGAGCATATCTGTTAGGTTATGACTTCATAAAGATAGTCGGCAAAACTCAAATCGATTTTAACAATCGAGAAATCGTAAAAAAAGCGATGCGAAATTTGATTGGTCTTGAAATAGTTGACGAAGACGGGCTGAACATGACCATCCAGTTCCTCTTGGACGCTCACTCTATGAATATCTCAAAAATATTGAAACAAATGAGCTCTATTGTCAGTGGTATGCACCGGGATATAGTTAACGCTATGAAAACTAGAGATACCAATATCGATCTACTTCTGAGGGGAAGAGATGATGAAGTAAATAGACAATATTTTCTAATCGTACGATTAATTAGAACGGCAATGATGGATCGCAGATTGGCTTCGAGTCTTGATCTGAGTAATATCGATATTTTAGATTATAGAATTGCGGCAAATCATTTGGAAAATGCAGGAGATCTTATTTCTAAATTGTCCTCCCAATTATCAGGATTTTTCGATGAAATTAAATATGAAAAAATAATTGACGCAAATTACTTGATTCTGGAAATGCAAGAAAAATCAATATCTGGATTCATAACCAAGGATACGGAAAAGTCCTCTCATGTAGTAACTCTTTTCAATAAGTTTAATACAATATCCACCTTCTTAAAGAATGATTATATCAAGCTAGAAGGTGATTATCAATCTGTATTGAAGATAATAAACATAGTATACACAATGGACGAGATAGCAAGGTGTTGGACAGATATTGCTGATTTAATAAAGCCAATCTATTCGATTAGATGAAAAAATAGGACTTTGATCTTTTACATGATGCAAGATAACACTAACTTTCAAGCTTTTTGATAACATCATCAAAATATCTTAGAGGTACTATCTTTACGGTATTGAATGAAGAAATTCCCACTGCTATACTTAGTTCCTCAACATCATGTGCGTTTTCTGCTTCTAAAATTATGACCCACTCATGTTCCAGAACTGACATGTAAAAGGCGATGATTTTTTTTACATTAAATTTTGAAATATTACTTTCAAGCTTGCGTTTCATTTCTTTAAAAATTTCTTTGCTTTTCTCATTATTTAGTGGGCATGATTCTGGACTATGTACTGCGAATACTCCAAATAGTAAATTTTTATTTGATTCCATTTGTCTTTTTATCTATTCTGGAGACTTAAATGAGTTATTACAATTACGAGTATTCAAAAATTCCAAGTAATCAAAATTTGTTTGCCAGACACATTAGTAAATGTGTTTTTCATGATTCATAATAGTTACAAGCGCGGCGCTTTTTGCTGCAAATTCTGCTGCTCTTTCGGATGTATTATCACTTCCAATAATCAATACGTCTCCTTCTTCTGGTTTCAAGCTATCCACTAATAAAGTATGTAGCTTTTGTTCTCTATGAAGCGCGTTAAAATTGGTATTTGGGATCATGAATTTATCGTCCTTATAAACAAGTGTAGTTGCACCCAATGCGTTCATTTTAATCGCGGCATCTCTTTGTTCAATTCCTGATCTAATTACATAGCTCATTTGTTTAATCAAAATTGCATAGTTGAATTTACCCAGTGCAACGGAACATGTGGAAATGCTCATTTCAGCTGGAATTGATAATAGCAGCTCTGAAAGCAATTTGCTGCCTTTTGTACTTATCCGTGTTCCCGTCTTGTCAGTTTCAATAAGATCGTAGATTTTAAGGTGTTTGACCAGTGTCTTTACTGTTCCTTCTCCAAGATCCAATTTCTTGCATAGAGTATGCCTACTTACATGGCCTCTTTCTTGAATAAGTTGTAATGTCACCAATACGTGAACCATCTCGAACGAAAGAATTCGACTTGGTGCAATTCTACTGGCTACCTTTTGAAGCGTCCTCACATAGGTATGCATTAAGCTTATGATTTAACAATCTCAAGCGTAATTTATACAATTTGAGGATAAAGACTTCTTGTTGGATAAACCAACCAATTATTTATATATATAAGGAATATTAATCAAAAAGGATGTCATACACGAGGCAACTATTAGTAGAAAATTCAGACATTTCCAAAATAGCAATAGGTATTTTGGTTGCAATTATGTTATTTGGATTATTCGTATCGGGATTTGATCAAGGACAGCTTTTTAGTCTTGTTGAAGGGAAACAGGCCTTCGATAACAAGTGGCTACATGAATTCGTTCATGATATGAGACACGCTTCCGGATTTCCGTGTCACTAGCAACGCACTGGATATTGAACCAATTATGAGAACGTTTTCATTTCTTTTCATTACTCTTGTTTCTGGCGCTACAGCAGGCGCAATTCTGGGATTGATTAACCTAGCGGTGGTCGAACCATTTATTGATCAGGCGATTGGAATAGAATTAAACAACGACATCAATGCGGACCAATCCGTGAATATGGATGAAATCGCCGGTTACAGAATATGGCAAAAGGGCGGGGAAGTAGTAGGAGGTATTATTTATGGAATTTCTTTATCCTCATTATTTGGGATCGTGTTTGCTTATTCAAGAAAATCATTACCAGGCAATAATGCCAAGACAAAGGCGATATTCTTAGCGTCGATTTTGTGTCTTGTTCTTTTTATAGTCCCTGCACTAAAATATCCCTCAAACCCTCCTGCGGTTGGAGATCCTGACACGATTTATTATCGCCAGGGATTATTTGTCGCGTTTCTTTTTATTTCCGGAGTTAGCGCACTTGCAGTTGCTATCATCGCCAAAAAACTGAATCAAACAGCTTCGAGAAAAGCTATGATTGCCGGCGCTTTATATGGAACTATCATGACACTAACCTATCTCGTCATGCCACCGAATCCAGACCAGATATCGATATCGATGAATCTGATTGATACTTTTCGAGTTGTCAGTGGTTCAACAATCGTAATGTTTTGGGCGATTCTTGGGTCAATATTTGGGGCTTTATGGCAGCGGTTTGAACCTGATAAATTTGAAAGAATAACTGCATTCTAAAATCCACTGCCGCTGTCAAACTCTAACTGTGGCGATAATTTTGGTAAAAAAAATTCAAGTTTTGATATCAAATAAACTCAAATAACTAATTATTGCCATTGATTTAAGCTGAGCACGCAATTCTTTGTCTGGATTTAATGGCTCTATAATCTATTATATCTAGAAATAGTAAAGGCGTTGCATCGTGGTAGACCAGCGACAATTCGTTTGAAATCACTATAGTAGAATATTTATATTCATTATAATACTATCATTTTCATAACCAGAAAAACTGTTTACGGAAAATGTCCAAAATGTAGGACTAAAAGTCAACTTGAAGTACTTTCAAGTAATCCTGGAAATGAGAAATTTAGATGCAATATGTGTTATAACAAATTTACAATGGATGAGCTTTGAGATAGTATCCTATCAATAGAGGGCATTTGATATTGTAATATTAATGATTTTGTGACAAATTAATCCATGTGGCCATTGGACTATAAAAATACAGGAAATTAATATTGAAATATGTGTATGTCTAAATTAAGACAAGATTGGATACTTTGGACGATTCCCTGCGTGATGTAAATAATAACAAAGAGCGGAATACTTATTTACCTAAACAAGGATCATTTCATGAATCATCTTTTCAATTTCCAGTAAAGATTGGAGATGAGTACGACGTAATCATCCTAGATATGAGCAGGAATGGCGATTCTGGCGTTACACGAATAAGAGGTCTGGTCACTTTCGTCGGAGGGACAAAACCTGATGATAGAGTAAAAATTAAGATTACCAAAATAGGAAAGGGATACGCCAGAGGACAGCTGATTTCATATTTAGATTCATAAATAGCGAAAGTTATATGACCGTGACTAAATTTAATCCCAGCATCTTTACCTAGCGTCCAACTACAATTGTTCTAACAGTTTTGAGTGCTTTGTTTTGATCAATAAAGTATATATCTTGTCCATTAAAATATGTGATGTTGAAAATTTTTCTCGTCTTGGTTCTTTTGTTCATTCTTCCATTTTGGGAAGTAGACGCTGCTAAATATGCAACAGTACCAAATCCACCACCTCCCAACGATCTTGTTGTAAAGTGCGATAGCGGGAATTATTCATCTACTGCCTGCAGTATTGCTAAAGACCTATCCTCTCTTTCGCCAACTAACATTGCTACTTATGGTTTGGTCAATCAGGAATCAATAGTAATTGAGCAAAGCCTCAAACTCTTGGACAATTTCACGTTGACTAAAGTCTTGCAAAGTATCACTGGAGAGGAACTTGCTCAAATTAGACAGAAATTGACAAATCAAACTTTCGACGATATCGTACCTGAACCTCTGCGTGGGCCCTTATTAAATAGACTATCTCTCAAGTAGTAAATATTATTTTTTTAGTATTAAAGCTGTAAATATGATATTTCAAACAGAAGCGCTGTTCTTAGTGTTTCTTCACTTCTGCATCGATTTCAAAAAGTTCAATTTCCACCCTTACGTTAATTTGGAATTATAAAATTAGTATTTCGCTAATCAATATTTCGCTAATCAAATAAGGTTTTATTTATGCAAGTATTAAGTTTGGTATGGAATATTTCCTAGGAACACCATTTTTTGAATAAATAGGAGCGATCTCATAAAGTTCTACTTTTTTTGGCTAGTGTAATTGTAAAATCATTTATGATGTCAATAGTTTCTAGCTATGTTTTTTGTGGTAGTATTAGCCCATACGTCCTTTTTTTCCATTGTATTAACAATGTTCCTTTTGTTGCGGGGAGTATAGCAGCTGTTGCTATCGCTGGTGCTATTTTTGGATACTATATCACAAAGCTTAGATCATTTGATTCAATATTTCCAAATTTAATGATGGGCGATTTTATAGTTACTGCAATGTATTTCGGAGCTTCCTTCTCTGCTACTTCATTTATTGCATCGAGAGTGATGTTTTGGTTATTTTGGTGTATGGATATTGGGTATGCTTCTCGCTCCTTTTAACAAGGATCATACTATCCTAAAAAAGGTAACTGAATACGGCTCGATAGTTGCATTAGGAACCCTACTTACTGCGCATTTTATTCCGTACTTACAAGAATTTCAATCTTCGTATACAGCTGGAATAATGGTAACTAGTATTTTGAGTTTATTTGGAGCCGGTCGGGACAAATAATTGAGTTTTTGGGTTTACTAATAAACAGATATAACATCATTGGAGTTAAGTTAAGTGTTTATACAATACTTCATGATTTCCTGTTGTATTATCTTCCCATACCATGTGAATTCCATTTCGTGATACTGTAATAGAAGGACATTCTGAGACTCCAGTGTTGTCGCTAACATTTACTGGCATATCCTCACTAATTTCATTGATTTTACTCGTGGTCAGGTAGATATCTTGATTACCATTTATATCATCTTGCCACGAGACGTATATAGTGTCATTAATAATCATATTCTCCACATTTGACGAGTTAATAGAAGATATGATAATTGTACTCCCAAAATCGTTACCATTGTTTCCGCTGCTTTTAATGTAAACATATTTTTTATCTACTGGCAAATTGCTAGTCCAAGAAACTAGTGCGTGATCAGCAAATGCAGCCACTTGAGATTCACCTCCACCTATTCCTTGGGTATTTAGTCTTCTAGGATTAGTATCGTTGTATGCACTGTTGTATTCTTGACCTTTAATAAATAAGATTTCTGTATCTTTATCCTTCTTTTTATCCCATGTTATGTAATAACCATCTGCATTTGCGGCTATCTTGGGATAGGTTTCTGCATCAGCTTTGCCAATCTCTCTTAGTTCTCCGAAAGTTTCACCCTCATCGTCACTTTTACTAAATAATACCTTATTGTTAATTTCTGTGTCAAATCCATTCCATACTATGTAGACATTTTTCCCTTTTGCCGCCAGCTCGGCATGATGTGGACCTATTGTGTTCTGAGCTACAACGATATTTTCAGAGAATGTCATGCCACTGTCGGGGCTCTTGCAAAACATTACTTTTCTTTCGCCAGAGGAGTCGTCAACCCACGCTATATAGATATTATCTCCAACAGCTGCGATTTGTGGATGTTCCGAAAATCAAGGGTTATTACTAAGGTTTA